>JALONS010000029.1 GCA_025454855.1 Arcicella sp. | reverse complement strand
TTTTTCCTGCGAAAAACATTCTGCCAGTACCATTCCAACTAATTCTTTTTCAAGACGTTTTGATAATTGACGAAGAAAATAATAATTGGTTTGCATGATTTACGATGTGTGCATTGATTATTTTACAGAGCTATCCTGAGCGAGAAGCGATTTGCGAAAAAGCAAACAAGTAAGTTTTCACTCTCTACTTACCTAATTTGCGGTACGCCTCAGAATTGGTAGGGTCGAGTGATGCTAAAAGAGGAGCTATTTTTTTACGTTCATCTAATGGAGCATCGCCATAAATATTGAGAAGTTCTGAGAATTTAGCTTCAAAAAATAAACGGTACCAAACTTGTCCTGGGCGTGACTGACTGATTTGTTTAATTTGATTGAGGTACTCCGTGATTTGCTTACGTCCAGCCGCTGGATTATTGGCGTAATTATCCATCGCCAAACGGTGATAAGTATAAAAGCCTTCTCTCAAAGGTTGTAATTGTTGATTTAACAGATTCTCTGACACCCAATAACGGTTACGAATATCGTTTGAAGAAGTCCAACCTCCGCCTGCGGTTTGGGCTAAATTGACTACGTTCAAGGCTTTCTGGGCGTAATTTGTTCCTCCCAATTTACCAAAAGAATCATAGTCAAATGCCAATGCTACGTAGGCGTAAAAAGCTAAAATTTGGGTGAGGTTATCATTGTAATTATTATCGTTGTACGTAAGCGGTGTACCCGCCACGTATTTGAACGAGAAGTTTTTATCGACAAAATTGAGCAAAACGGTTTCGTAAGCAGTACCATAAACAGGGCGGCGTACTTGAAAATTAGCCGTAGCATCGTATTCGCCCGTGGAGGTTGCTTTAGTAAGAATCACCGAAAGCGAACAGTTAATTTTTTCTTCCGCTAAAAAATTATCGTTCGACCATTTCCGATTATTCAAAAACTCCTGCATGACATTCTGAATTTCGGTGTAAATTTGGGTAGCTCCCCGCTGTTCGTTTACTTGTAGTTGGTCGGTACTGATGGTTACTTTACAATTCAGCTCTTGAGCATACGAACAGTTACCAGTTATCAGTAAACAGTAAACAGTAGTTAGAATGAGTATTTTATACTTGAATATTTGATATTTTTTCATAATGAAATGACCCTTTTGTAAAGTTTACGCTAAAGGTTTTACTTTGTATGTACGTAATGCACTTTCTATTTGAAATTGTTCTGTCCTATCGGGATACAAGAAATAACTTGGAGCTTGGATAGTATCAACTTTAGTAACTGTAATCTCGATGACTGATTTTATCGGAAACTCATCCGTAAACAAATCAGTTAATGGTTTTACTTTTTCTTTAAAACGTTGGTCTTGATTATCTATTAAAACGGCAGTTCCTTTTAATTTGAATCCTTTCTGAACAAATACATCCACAAAACTCACGCAGACATTTGCATTTTCCTTAATATTTTCAATGCTATTGGGCGAGGCTACATTCGCAATGAGAAAAATATTGTCGCCTTGATAGGTAAATATTTCCTTTGGCGACACATTTGGTTCATTTTGACTATTCACTGTAGCTAACCAACACAGAACACTTTTGTCGATATACTGCTTTACTTCTGTGCCAATCATTTAAGTATTTGTTTGTAACTGTTCACTGATAACTGATACAATGTCGCTGGCTACATCATGTTTTGATTTCAAATCAAAGTCAATCATTGTGCCATCTCGTTTAATTATCATGATTTTGTTGGTATCATGTCCAAAACCCGCTCCTGCATTCTGGAGAGAGTTGAGCACTATCATATCCAAATTTTTTGATTTTATCTTACCGATGGCGTTTTCTACTTCATTATCCGTTTCTAAAGCAAAACCTACCATCAATTGATTTTCCCGTTTTTGTTCGCCCAGCGTTTTGGCAATGTCAATCGTCTTGGTTAGTTCTATATTAAACGTTGCTTCTTTCTTCTTTATTTTCTTGTCGGCTACGGTGGCAGGAGTATAATCCGCAACGGCAGCAGCCAAAATAATGATATCTGCCGCTTGAAAATGTTTTTCGGTAGCAATAA
Organism: Arcicella sp.; assembly: GCA_025454855.1. Classification (GTDB taxonomy): domain Bacteria; phylum Bacteroidota; class Bacteroidia; order Cytophagales; family Spirosomataceae; genus Arcicella. The sequence continues at coordinate 20,141 of JALONS010000029.1, read as the reverse complement.
ACATTTCCTGAGCCGAACGTACTTTTACCACATTAATACTGGTATCTGGTGATTTCAAAGCCACTTGCCCACTCACTAAAGTAACGTCTGCTCCCGCCTTTGACAATTTATCAGCGATAGCATACCCCATTTTACCTGTTGAGTGATTACTAATAAAACGTACAGGGTCAATGGGTTCTTGGGTAGGTCCAGCCGTAATCAGCACTTTTTTACCTTTTAACTGTGGGTTTTCGGAAAAATGTTTGGTTAAAATTTCCACCAATTCTTCTGGTTCTGCCATTCTCCCCTCTCCTACCAAACCACTTGCTAATTCCCCAAAATTTGATTTAATAATTTGGTTACCAAACGATTGTAACTTATTGAGATTCTCAAGCGTACTCGGATGACGATACATATCTAAATCCATTGCTGGGGCAAACATCACAGGACATTTAGCCGATAAATACACGGCGGTCAATAAATCATCGCAAATACCATTGGCACACTTAGCTAATGTATGAGCCGTAGCAGGGGCAATCAAGATAACATCAGCCCACAGACCCAAATCTACGTGATTGTTCCAAGTTCCCGTTTGGTCTTTTACAAAATCTGACAAAACAGGCTTTTTAGATAACGTAGCCAGTGTGAGAGGTGTAATAAACTCTTTGGCGGCTTGGGTCATTACAATTTGTATTTCCGCCCCTTCTTTTACCAAGAGTCGGGTTAGTATTGCTACCTTATAGGCGGCAATACTACCAGAAACTCCCAATAAAATTTTTTTATTTTTCAGTATCAATTTCTTCTTTGTTTATTTCTTGGCTCTTTTCTCCAAATCCGTTCTCGGAATACTCAAAATTCTTCCCAAAGGTTGTCCATTCCGATAAGTGGCTACTTTTAAAGTAACATCTCCCTTCGGTATTTCAATCGGATTAATGTATTTGGGTGAAAATTTATCTGGAAAAGAATCATCAATGGTATAAAACACATCTACTCCTTTCATATCCGAAGTCATTTCGCACATCAGTTTTTCACCGTCTTTTTTAGTGGTAACAATGGCATCAAAAATGGCTTTGCTAACTTTCAAATTAGCGGCATCAAAACGCATAAAATGATTTTCAACTCGGTTTACGAAACCATCCCAGTCTTTTTTCTCTTTCGGACTCCACACGGTCTCGGCAATCGCCCACGCCCGAGGGTACGTCATATACAAGGCATGGCGATAATTTTGCACTTGTTCCGTCCATAAATTACCCTGTCCACCCAAAATATACTTAGCGTCTGTACTATCGGGTACGGGTTCAAACGAATAAGTTTTTTTCAAGGACAAACTGGCATAAATGGGTTTTTCAACGGTAGGGTCGCCTTGTACGTAATCTAAGTAGGCAAAAGTGGTAGGAGTCATTACCACATCGTGTTTCTGACGAGCCGCCTCAATGCCACCTTTCATACCTCGCCAACTCATTACGGTTGCATTGGGAGCAAGTCCACCTTCCAAAATTTCATCCCAACCAATCAGTACCTTTCCTTTTTTATTGATAATTTTTTCAACCCTTTTTACAAAATAACTCTGTAATTCATGCACATCCTTTAAGTTATTTTTCTTCATAAAAGCCTGACATCCAGCATCTTCTTCCCAATAGCCATGATAACATTCATCACCTCCCATGTGAATATATTTGTTAGGAAATAAAGGAGCTATTTCTGTAAAAACTTTATCCAAAAACTCGTACACTTTTTCATCCGATGGATTCAAAGTATTTTCAATATTCATTTTGAAAGTACCATTCGGAAACCAATCGGCAAACTTAGTACCAGGGTCCACGTAGCGTTTCAAGTCTTTTTTAGTAGATAGTTCGGGATAAGCTGCCAATACCGCCATGCTATGGCCTGGTACATCTATTTCAGGTACGATGGTTACATTTCTTTCAGCAGCATACGCCACTATTTCTTTTACATCTTCTTGGGTATAAAAACCACCATATTTAGCTTCTTCGCCCTCTTTTGGTGATTCTCGATTACCAAATCCCCCAAATCTTTCTACTCGCCACGCCCCAATTTCCGTCAGTTTTGGTAATGATTTTATTTCGATTCTCCAACCGTTATCATCCGCCAAATGCCAGTGAAAAGTGTTCAATTTATAACGAGCCATCAAGTCTATATAATTTTTCACTTCTTCTTTCGTGAAAAAATGACGACTCACATCTAACATCAATCCTCGCCAACCAAAACGGGGATAATCCGTTATTTTACAACCCATAATCGGGAACATTCCCATTGAAAATTCTTTATTCTCTACTTGTGGTGGCATCATCTGACGGAGCGTCTGAACGGCATAAAATAGCCCAGCAGGCTTATTAGCAGTCATTTTGATAGCTTCACCCGTTACATCAAGTGTGTAACCTTCGTTGCCTAATTGAGCATTGGGTGTTTTGTTCAAGGTAAAAATCATCACTTTATCTTGCATCGTAGGTTTTTCAACTTTCTTGAAAACAGGCTTCTGACTTGACATAAAACCCAAAGAATTAATGAAGTTTTCTGCGATACGTTTTACTTCTGGATTATTATCAGTTACGTCAATACTGGTGCGTGCATCCAGCATAAACATACTCATTCCACCCGAAGTTACCATTTCATAACTTACAGGAGTAGGAATAATGTTATTTTGGGCAAACAAAGAGTAAGATGTGAGTAACAGCAATAATAGTTTTTTCATGGTTTTGTTGATTTTGGGTAACTAATTTTGATTTGTAAAGATAGTATTTTCAATGATAATAAAATCTTAAAGTAATTGTATTTTTACCGTATCAATAGCAAGAATATTTATGGAAACAAACATTTATTTGGGTATCGGTTGGTTAGTTTACGGCGTAATTCATTCGGTATTAGCCTCCGAAAGCATCAAAAATAAAATCAGCACGCAATATTACCGCCTGATTTACAACGCCTTAGCCATCATTCTGATGATACCTTTATTTTATTGGCTGACGACAAAACCATCGGCGAGTATGATGCCCAGTTCCTTGATTAGCCAGTTGCTGAGTGGACTCATGATTTTATCGGGTATTTATATCATTTATTTGTCCTTCAAAAATTATGATGTAAAGGAGTTTTTAGGACTCAATTTTAAGGATAATCAAGGAAAGCAAATTTTACAAACCGAAGGACTTTCCAGCCTTATCAGGCATCCGCTTTACACGGGTACGTTGTTATTTGTATGGGGACTGTTTGGATATTTTACCACCGAGGCGTACTTTATCACGGCTGTTTGCTTGACGCTGTACATCAGAATAGGGATTTACTTTGAAGAAAAGAAACTGTTAAAAACCTTTGGTAAAAGCTACCAGAAATATCAAAAAGAAGTACCGATGCTGATTCCTAAAATATAATTGAAGTATGTACTTATTAATAAATTAACCGCCGTCTGCGGTTTTGCATTAATAAATATACTGTTCAGATATATAATTCAAATCAAAAAAGCCTACGTTTGTAATAAACGTAGGCTTTTTTGATTTGAATTCTTTATGATTTATAAAGCAAAAATTATTGATGTCTTACAAAAAGTTTCTTAGTTACTAATGATTTTCCATCGGCTGAAAGTTGGTACAAGTAGATACCATTATTCCATTCTTTGGTAGAAATTCTCACTTTTCTTTGGTCTTTCTCTAAAACTTGTTCTTTCATTTCGTTACCAAGAATATTGTAGAATGTGATTTTAGCTTCTCCTATCTGCGATGAAATAACATAATCAATATCTGCGTAGTCATCAGCAGGGTTGGGATAAATATTAGAAACTGTCAATTTATCACTCGAAAATAATCTATCTTCTGAACTTATGAATTCTTCGATTTTATTATTCTCCGTATTACTAACCGTTTGAACTACTGCTGCTTCATTTTTAGGTGAAGGGTTTTTGACGGGTTGTAACAAAAATGAATTGGTAAAATATTGATTGATATAAGCTGACCGTTGATAATTAATGTTTCTGTCTAATGTTAAAAAAGATGGTTGAAACATTGAAAAAGAAGTCTTCTTGAACAATACAGAAGATGCCAAAGGTGTTTTTGATTTGGGTTTTATTTCCAAACGGCTCTTATGGCGAGGTTCCGTTTGGGCAAACATCTTTAACCCTGATAACACCGCTATCGTGATTAAAAAAATCCGCATATTTCTTAGTATAGGTTTCATTGCATTGTATATGTTCTACTCAAATATTTTATTTTAGATTTACTCAATTACTGTAACAAAAATCGTGCGAGGGTTGTCTAAGATTTTTGCTTACACTATTATTGACTACAAAAGTACGAAAAAGGTTGCACGTTGGTTTCTTAAAAAATGTTAATTAATTCAACGAACAACAGCCTTGAACCTGATTTTCAGAGAGTTATTTTTACATCTTGGAACAAAAATATATCAAAATTGTTCAATTTTCAAAGTTTAGACCTTAATTTTTTCTTAGAATTATTCAACGGTGACTTTTTTACTTCACTTTCAATTTTCTTGACAATAATTGTGTCTTTTTTGACTTGGGGAGTTTTTACCTCAATTTGGGGCGAAACTACCTTCATGATTAGCTCTTTAGTTGGTTTTTCAGCAATTCGCCAACGAAATCCGTCTAATTCTTTGTCATCGGATTTTATTTCTTTGGGCGGAATAAATTTACCGTCGGGCTTGGCAATGAAAGCAATTCGTTTCACTTTATTTTTAGCGAAGTTAATATTCATTTTCCCACATTGTACCCTGTTCATACCCGTCACCGTATTTTTTTCGTCGATGGCGTAATAAATACTCTCGCCATTACCTTCCACTACTACCCTCTCTATACGTGAACTATCCGTAAAATTAACCACCATTTTACGCCCCTTAATTTGGTTATAATTGACCAATGTATCAACGGCTATCACGAATGATTTTCCTTTCATATTCATCAATTTAATTTTATTGTTTTTCAACAAAACATTGATAGAGTCTGCCTCTGATTGGTTTTTATTATTCCAAAGGATGGGTTTTTGGTAAAAATAAATCGTAGAATCTGATACATTATAGCTCAAAGAATCACATTTGCCCGCCATATCAGATTTATAAATCAACACTTTTTTATAAGCATACATTTTCTTGGTTTTGGTTTCTTTATTTTCAAAAGAAACTAAGGTATCGGCATTGATAAAAAGTGTATCGTTTTCAAAAATATTCTTCAATAAAGCATGACCAAACACCCGAGTAATACCCGATTTTTTTGAATATCGTCCCTTATCACCCGTCAGAATTGCTTTATCTTTCTTGGATAAAAAAACGATATTACCATTAGCGATGCCAATTTCAGTGGGCGGGTCATAAATCATGGTATCGGCGGTCATGATGTATTCTTCCGTTTTCACGGTTGAACGCCCCTTTAAATTCGATATTTTAGTAACGGTATTGTACTGACTTCCTGGGTTGGCGTAGGTGCTATCTTTTTTATTAACAATGAGTGTTGGAGCTACAAAAAAAGCCTCCTTTGATAACGTACTGTATCGTAGGGAATCAGCCGTTAAATTTCCCTCTTTGTCATTTACTTTCACGTTAGTTTTAAAATTCACCAACTTTGTTACGGTGTTGTAATAGGCTTCTTTACTGGTGAGCGTACTTTTTTTATCAATCACTTTTCCCCCTGTGTTGTAATAAGCCATACTGGCGTTGAGGTCGTAGTCTAATTTGTTGGTATTCAAGATGATGGTTCGGTCATCCAATTTTACTCTACCGTTAATCTTTGCTTTACGGTCGTTACCAAAGTAATAGGCTGTATCGCCCGTGATGGTTACGGTATCAGCTTGAATAATTTTCACTTTTCCGTAGGCTTCCAAAATATTGGTGGTTTCATTCAAGATAGCCAAATTACAATACAGCAGGGTTGTTCCTTGTCTAAGTGCCACATTTCCCATCAGTTTCCTGATTTCTAAAAATGGCTGATTTTGCCCCACTAAACTATCAGCTTTGATAATTTCCAACTGATTGGGATTCATGGGCGTACTTGCCCCCGTGACCTGAGCCGAAACATTAGACGAACAAATCCCTACCAAAAACAGTATGAAGTAGGTAAACCTCCATTTCTTTCGATAGAATTTGCTGATTATTTGATGTATTTTTGCGAAATATTCCATGTACATATTAACCGTAAAATTACCCAAATAATACGATGCTCAACGAGTTTTTAACTTTTATTAACAAACATCATCTTGTTCAACCTACGCAAAAAGTGCTTTTGGCGGTGAGTGGGGGCATGGATTCAGTGGTGATGTGCGACCTTTTCAGCAAGGCAAAATTTGATTTTGTCATCGCTCACTGCAATTTTGGGTTACGGGGAGAAGAATCAAATGAGGATGAGATGTTTGTTAAAAAACTCTCCATCAAATACAAAGTGCCTTTTGTAACCACTACTTTTCAAACGGCAGATTTTGCCGAAAATGAAAAAATATCTACCCAAATGGCAGCCCGCATTTTGCGTTATGAATGGTTTGAAAAAACCCGAAAAGAACAAAGTTGTGAATTTATTGCTACGGCTCACCACCAGAATGATGTCTTAGAAACGGTTTTACTCAATCTTACCAAAGGGACAGGAATTGCGGGTCTGCATGGCATAAAAGCAAAAAATGGACGAATTATCCGACCTCTATTATTTGCCGAGAAAGATATGATTTTTGATTATGTAGTTGAAAATCAGATAATTTGGCGAGAAGATTCTTCCAATGAGTCTAATAAATACCAACGAAATTTGATTCGGAATGAGGTTGTTCCTCTCTTGAAACAAATCAATCCAAACTTAGAGCATACCATCCAACAAACCGTTGAACGCATTGCCGCCGTTGAAGATATTTTTGAGCAAGAAATCGAGATGCTCCGCAAGCAAATCACTTGGTCAGATTCGCAGGCGGTTTTTGTGAATTATAAAGCTATCCAAACGATTTCGCAACCCGTCATCAAGTTGTCAGAATTATTAAAACCTTATCATTTTACCTATCAACAATGTCAGGATATTTTTGAGGCTTTTGATAAAGAAGCGGGCAAAACATTCCTCTCTCCTACCCACACACTTGTAAAAGACCGCACGGAGTTGGTGATTACTGCCAAAAATTTAGAATCGTTTGTTAGTCAAGTAATTGAAGCGGGTAGTAGGCAGTTAGCCGTTGGAAATCGGCAGTTAACCATCGGTGAAGTTTTTGAAAAAACGGAAGATTTTGTAGTACCAACCGCCAAAAAAGTGGCTTGTTTAGATGCCAATAAAGTTCGTTTTCCGTTGCAATTACGAAAGTGGAAAGAAGGCGATTGGTTCTGTCCGCTGGGAATGAACAAAAAGAAACTCATTAGCGATTTTCTAATCGACCAAAAAGTGCCTTTAAATCTTAAAAAAGAGGTTTATTTACTCACCTCAAACGGTTCTATTGTGTGGGTAATCGGTATGAGAATTGATGATAGATTTAAGGTAACGGACAAAACAGAACGTACCATTTTGTTGGAAATTGAATAAATGTTGGTGTTGCTGTAATTTATTGTCCTCTTCCACGACTCATTTCTCAAAATTCTGCCATTATTGAAACGCAATTTGTAGAAATAATCAAAACGCATCAGGGTATCCTTCATAAAGTATGTGGGATGTATCGGCACGACCCTGATGATAAAAAAGATTTATTTCAAGAAATTGTCATTCAACTGTGGCGGGCGTTCCCAAAATTTAGACAAGAATCCAAAATCTCAACGTGGATTTATCAAATAGCCTTAAACGTTGCCATTTCTGATTTCAGAAAAGAAAGTAGAAAACCCAAACGAGCAGAATTATCAGAAAACTTACTGAATATTTCGGATAGTATTTATGACAATACCGTTGAGGAGCAACTCAAAATCTTACATCGAGCCATTACTCAATTATCTGAAATTGAAAAAGCTATTTTAATACTCTACTTTGAAGAAAAAGATAACGAAGAAATAGCCGAAATTATAGGGATTACGCAGAATAATGTGCGGGTAAAAATGACCCGAATTCGAGAGAAACTGAAGACTTTAATCAATGATAGCATGAGTGAATGAGTAAATGATAGAATATTTTAAATGACTTCTCATTTTTAATTTTTCGTATAATATTCACTCATTCTATCATTCAAACATTCACTCATTGAAATTATGGAATTAGACGAACTAAAACATATTTGGCAACAAACACAAGCGTCTGCTATTAATCAAGAAGTGATTAATAATGAGCAGGTTATGGAAATGACCCGTCAGAAATCTAAAGATGTAATCTCAAAAATCAAACGTAATATCATTTTAGAATTAATCTTTACGATTCTGTTCTTAGGAGTGTTGATGATATTATTCTGGCGAGGTGAAAATAAAATAGCGGAAAGAATCACTTATTTTTTTATTTTTCTTTTCGTGCTATCTTTGGCTGTTTACTGGCAGGGTATCAAGGCTTTGTTAAACCTACAAGCCACCCATTACACGATTAAACAATCACTGGAAAGAGGAGTTCATGAGTTATCGCACTTCGTGAAACTATATTTTATCATGAATATTATTTTTGCACCGATTGCCACTTTTTTAGGTTTTTATTTAGGTGGATATCAATGGCTCAAATCTCCCTTTATACCAATTATTGTTACCATCATTTTATTAATACCCTTGTATTGGTGGACAAAAAAATACATTAAAAAACTCTACGGAAATCATTTAGAAAAACTAAAATATTTACTCTCAGAATTAGAGAATTTAGAGCCTTAATCTTCCGTTGATACAGCTATAAATATCTCTTTTACCGTTTCATTTAAACTATTCTCAATCCAATTTTACCATGACAAATTCGATTAAACTATTCATTATTTCATTGCTTTTCAGCACATTTTATTTCACTCAACTTTACGGACAAAAAGAGGATAAATCATTATTGTACGAAATTTCGGGCAATGGATTAACTCAACCATCTTATCTGTACGGAACTATCCACATTATCTGCAAAGATGATTTTGTGATGACAGAAGCCACCAAACAAAAGTTTACCGAAGCCCAACAAGTGTATTTAGAATTGGACATGGATGACCCCAAAATGATGCCCGACATGATGAAAAGTATGTACATGACAGATGGTTCTACTATCAAAAATCTATTGTCGGAATCTGAATATCAAAAAGTTAGTCAATTTTTTAAAGACTCTCTCAAAATAAATATTGGAGCTATGGATAAGATGAAACCATTTGTATTGAGTTCTATGACATTGCCCAAAATGTTGTCGTGTCCTACCCAAAGTTATGAAGAGACTTTTGTAAAAATGGCAAAAGCCGAAAAAAAGGAAATTCTTGGTTTAGAGACCGTTGACGAACAATTTGGAGCAATGGATAAAATGGGAATGAAAAAACAAGCAGATATGATGCTGGTTCAAATGGTTGATAATTGGAATGACGGGAAAAAGCTCATTCATAACATGATTGAGGATTACAAAAAACAAGACATTGAGTTACTACTTGAAGATATGGCGAAATCTAAATCATCAAATACCGAATTCCAGAAAGATTTATTGGAAAATCGCAATGAAAACTGGATTCCAAGAATTGCCAAAATTGCGAAAGAAAAACCTACTTTTTTTGCCGTTGGAGCAGGACATTTAGGTGGTGAAAAAGGTGTTGTTGCCCTATTAAAAAAACAAGGGTATTCCGTTAAGGCGGTCAAATAATGATGTTCCAATAGTTTAGGCTTTTACAGAAAACCCTATTGCCTAATCCCCAACTTCTAACGTAAATGTTACAACTTTCCGAAATTTATATTTATCCCGTCAAGTCACTTGGCGGGATTTCCCTTTCCAAAGCCCAAGTAACTGACCGAGGTTTGGCACACGACCGCCGATGGATGTTAGTGGATGAAAATGGGCGTTTTCTGAGTCAGCGAGAATTTCCACAGTTAGCTATTTTCCAGACTGCTTTTGAAGGTAATTCTTTGAAAATCAAGAATAAAGGAAACGGGCATCATGTCATTTTTGATACAAATGAATACCAATCTGATGCTATAATAGTACAAGTTTGGGACGATACTTTACAGGCTTTTGAAGTAAATCCTACTACGAGTCATTGGTTTAGTGAAGCCTTGGACATACCCGTAAAGTTGGTGTATATGCCCGATAACATTCATCGAAAAACGGATGGAGCATACGCCCTTACTGGCGAAGAAATCACTTCGTTTTCGGATGGTTATCCTATTTTAATTATTGGTCAATCTTCCTTAAATAACCTTAATGAACGTTTGGCTGAACCCGTTGGTATAAACCGTTTCAGACCTAATTTCGTATTCACAGGTGGCGAAGCCTTTGAAGAAGACGAATGGCATGAGTTTCATGTGGGGCAGGTACGATTTTTTGGTGTAAAACCTTGTGCCAGATGTATCATGACAACTATTGACCCTGAAACTGGCAACAAAAACAATAAAGAACCTTTATTAACTTTGAATAAATACAGAAAAGCGGGCAACAAAATTTTGTTCGGGCAAAATGTATTGATTAGTCAGTTGGGCGAAGTATCGGTTGGGGATAGTATTTCAGTCCTGAGTCGGAAAAAATTAGAGAAATTCAACATTGATTAAGTTTTTAAAAATAAGTCATTTACTTAGTTTGGATGTGGTGTTAGGAGCAATGATAAGTAACATCATGTTTTGGAAACTAAATAATTCAAACACTGAAATCCCGAAAGAAGTAGTCATCATTTTGGGATTATCAGTTTGGATAATCTACATTTTAGACCGAATTCTTGATAATAAAAACTCCACCCTAATTGCTACCGAAAGACATTTATTTCACCAAAAATATCAATCCATTCTTTGGCTTTGTATTACATTATCTGCCATTGTTTGTGCCGTTTTAGTTTTTTACATTCCTGAAAAAATTATCTATCTCGGACTCACAACCGCCTTATTAACAGGCATTTATTTATTACTTATCACCAAATTTATTCCTAAAAAATCATTTCAACATTACAAAGAACCCATTATTGCACTGGTATATACCGCTGGCGTGTGGGGTACTGCCAATACGCAACAATACACTATTATTTCAATGACTGCGGGCGGGATTTTTTTACTAATTGCTTTTCAGAACTTACTCCTTTTTTCTATCTCAGAATTCAAAAATGATAACAATTTCCAAAATATAGCCAGTAAATTGGGCATCAAAAAATCGACGTTTTTATTCTATCTTTTGAGTGTAATGATTCTCTCCTTGAGTTTGTATGGGACATCTATTTTATCATCAGATTATCCCCAAAAAGTATTCATTATAGAAATTTCTATGAGTTTGATTTTAGGGTTTATTCATCATTTCTCGCACTTTTTCTTGATTAATGAACGCTATCGATGGGTGGGCGACGGCATTTTTTTACTACCTTTATTCATTATTTTATGAAAAGCCCGATTTTTATCAATGAATCAATCTGAAATTAAACCTTCGCCCTATATTGCTCTAAAATATCCTCAATTTGTAGCTTTTATCTTTGCTAATAGTTTCGTTACAATGGCGTTGTTGATTCAAGAAGTAGTGTTAGGATACGCCATTTATAAAATCACCCATGACCCATTAGCATTAGGTTTGATAGGTTTGGCAGAAGCCCTCCCTTACATTTCTTTAGCCCTTTTTGGCGGACATTTAGCCGACCGTCGCAATAAAAAAACCTTAATGCAGGCAAGTCTTAGTTTAATTATTGTTGGCTCTTTGGTGTTAATTTGGGCAACCTCTGCCACTACTCAACTACCCCAAAGCCAACTTCTAACGGTTGTGTACGGAGTCATCATGCTTATTGGTTTTGCCCGTGGTTTTTATAGTCCAGCTTCTTCTTCTCTCAACCCATTCCTCATTCCGAAAGAAGTTTTTGCCAACGCAGCTACTTGGCAGAGTTCATTTTGGCAGGCAGGTGCAATCTTAGGACCGGGGCTGGCTGGTTTTCTTTATGCCTATTTGGGGCTTACCAATACACTTTGGGTAGTAGTAGGATTATTTGGCTTGGTTATGTTACTAATCTCAACGATAACTGCCCCTCCTATTCCCGTTCAAAACGAACAGAAAGTAAATATTTTTGAGTCGCTTCGGGAGGGAATTGCCTATGTTTTCAAAACAAAAATCATTTTATATAGTATTTCTTTAGATTTGTTTTCGGTTTTATTCGGTGGGGTTATTGCTTTATTACCCGTTTATTCCGAAGACATTTTGAAAGTTGGAGCAGAAGGATTGGGCATTCTCAGAGCCGCACCTTCTCTCGGAGCAGTCCTAACCATGTTGCTAATGGTGTATTATCCACCGTTGAACAACGCTTGGCGAAACCTGTTATTAGCCATTGCAGGATTTGGCATCGCTACTTTGGTTTTTGCCGTTTCTACTAACGTTTGGTTATCGGCAGGAGCATTATTCTTGACGGGTGCATTTGATAGTGTAAGCGTTATTATCAGACAAACGGTTTTACGCTTTTTTACACCCGATGAAATGCGGGGGCGTGTATCATCCGTAAATGGTATTTTTGTAAGCTCTTCCAACGAATTAGGAGCGTTTGAATCAGGACTTGCCGCAAAACTATTAGGTACAGTACCATCCGTAATCTTTGGTGGAGCAATGACCATGATTATCGTCACCGTTGTTTGGTTTAGGTCAAAAGAATTGTTTAATTTAAAATTCGATAAATAATTGGTAATTGAGGTGTTGAGTGATTGAGTAAATATTTTACAATCACCATTCACTAAATCACTAAATCACCATTCGCTCAATCACTAAATTTTCATTCACAACTCCAAAAACATGACAAATACCCAAGTAAAATTGGCAGCTCGCCCCGTTGGTAATCCCAAAGAAAGCGACTTAATGATTGAAGAATCAGCCATTCCTACCATCAAAGAAGGCGAAGTTCTCATCAAAACCAAATACATTTCCCTCGACCCCGCCATGCGTGGTTGGATGAACGAAGGCAAATCTTACATCAAACCCATTCAAATTGGGGAAGTTTTCAGAGCGGGAACGGCAGGACAAATCATTGAATCAAATAACCCTAATTTTACCGTTGGCGAGTACGTTACGGGTGGTTGGGGCGTACAAGAATACGGTGTTTCTACGGGTAAAGACCTTGTAAAAGTAGATACAAATATTGCTCCGCTTACCACTTATTTGGCAACTCTGGGAATGCCTGGTATGACAGCCTATTTTGGTTTTTTAGATACAGGATTACCCAAAGAGGGCGAAACAGTAGTGGTTTCGGGAGCATCAGGAGCGGTAGGCAGTGTAGTTGGGCAAATTGCCAAAATAAAAGGTTGTAAAGTAGTAGGAATAGCAGGAGACCAAGAAAAATGCGATTATTGTGTCAATGAATTAGGCTTTGATGCGTGTATCAACTACAAAACCGAAGACGTTAAGAAAGCACTTAGAACCGCCTGCCCCGAAGGAATAGACATCTATTTTGATAACGTAGGGGGGGATATTTTAGATATTGTGTTAGGGCAAATCAGGATGAAAGCTCGCATTGTCATTTGTGGGGCTATTTCACAGTATAACAATACCGAACCCGTGAAAGGTCCTTCAAACTATCTTTCATTGTTGGTGAATCGTGCCAGAATGGAAGGAATCGTTGTTTTTGATAATGCCGCCAATTATGGCAAAGCCGCCCGTGAAATGGCTGGCTGGATTTTAGAAGGAAAGCTACAGTCAAAAGTACATATTGAAAAAGGCATTCGTAATTTCTTACCAACCATGATGATGTTATTTACAGGACAAAATTTTGGAAAACTCATTTTGGAAGTTGAGTAATAAGTAAAATCCCCCGAAAGTTTCAAATCTTTCGGGGGATTTTACTTATCACTCGCTTTTCGCTAAATACAATTACCTCATCTTCTCTAAAGCTGCTGTAAATTTTTGCGTATCTATTTTTTCACGCAGAGCCAAATCATAAGCCTTTTGTTCAATATCCATAGCCAACTGTTTCTCTCCTAATTTCAGCATCAATTGGGCTTGATAATGATAACTATCAGGCGATTCCACTAATTCAATGGCTCTTTTTGCCCATTCAGTGGCTTTCTTCAATTTTGCTTTATCTTCTACTTGGTCGATGAATGCTCTCACCACATCGTTCAATTCTTTGGCTGTTAAGCGAGCCATTGTGTATTTAGCATTCTTTTTCAAATCTTGGTAGAGAGGTGCTCCTGCTCCTACTGAGTCACGAATACCCAATTTATAGGCTTGCATGATTTTTTCGTATTCCCACATATCTTGTTTACGAATACTCTCTATTTGCACAAACATCACGTATTGGTCGAGGTACTGTTCTGCCGCCTCCGAAAACTTATTGACATCTTTCATGGCTAAATAAAAAGCCAATTTATTTTTATCGTTTACACGGTCAGCGGTATTGGGTAATGCTCTCAAGTTAGCCGCTAATGCCTTATCAAACAACGCTTGATTTTTCGTTTTCACCGCATTATCAAAAACTTCATTGATACTTTGGGCAAAAGCGGTATTTACTTTCTCTACCCCGCCTTCAAAAAGTCCTTCGGCTTTTTCACGAAACTTCAATAATAGTTCAAATGCTTTTCCGTCAATCTTAAACCCGTTATTCACAATCATACGAAGTGTTTTATCTGATGATTGCTGGATAGGCGTTAAGGCTTTCACATATTCATCTACCAAAGTAGTATTATCTATATTGGCGTACAATGAACGTACAGAAATGTATTCATACAAAAACTCTGCATCTTTACGCCCTTCGTTGTAAAGTTTATCCAAAGCCCAAAGAGGTTTGGCATTAGCTTGGTTATTGAGTACCATATCGGCTTCTTTCACCAAATCTGGGGCTCTCAATAATCCTTCCTGCTTGTAAATGAGGTTTTCGTTGGCATCAACAAAAAGACAGGTAGGATATGAAGTAACATTATAACGCTTGGCTAAGGTAATACCAAATCCTTTTTCAGCATCAACTTTATAATTGACAAATCTGGCATTAAATTTGTCGCCAACCGAAGGCTCTGTAAAGGTTTTTTTATCCATTTCTTTACAGGGTCCGCACCACGTTGTGTAGATGTCCACGAAGATTAATTTCTTCTGGGCTTTTGCTTGCATCAAAACGTTTTGCCAATCATCTTGCCGAAAAACAATCCCCTGCGAAAAGGTCTGACTTATAGCCAACAAGCTGACTATCAGACAAATTAGTGACAGGTAAAATCTTTTCATTTCTTTTTAATGGGTTTGATAAATTCATTTGGTCGATGTTTTGGCGGTAAACAATCTATATTAAAACAAAATAAGTACAAAAAAGATACCAAGTTTATCAATTAATTTAGGAATCATTTAATTTTTAAATTGGTCTATTTTTTCATTTTCAAAAGCTCGTTAGTTAATAATTCTATATAACTGTTCTCGGCTTTTTCTTGTTTGGCTAATCTCAAAGCCTTATCCATCAATTGAATAGCTTCTATTTTACTGCCTAAAGTAAATAAAAGTCTTGAATAAATTTCAACATTTGTTGATTTTTCTTCAATTTCTATTGATTTTCTAATCCAAAGCACCGCATTCTCTACTTTTTCTCGCTCTGTGAAGCGTTCTGCTACAAATTTAGCTGCTTTTTTTATTTTTTGATTATATACCTCCTTGACTTCTGGAAGGTTTTTAAAACTGGCAAAATCTTTTTTCAGCACGTAAGTATCCATGAAAAAATTAGCGGTAGTGAAAAACTTTTCTGGCTGATTGGTGAGCATAAAATAATTCATTTTTGCTTCAGTATTCCATTCATTTGCTTCAGCAAAAGTCTTGCTCAATCGTCCGTTGGCGGTCAATACTTCCGTTAATAATTTTTCATTTTTTTGATTAACTGCTTTGTTCAAATTTTGGGAGATAATTCCCTTGATTTTCCTTTCAATAATCCCCTCATTTTTACGACTCATCAAATAATCAAAAACCTTTCCTCGCAGTTGAGACGCATTTTCAATAATAAGTTTCAGTGTACTCTCCGTTTTTTGTTGTTCGGGTGAAATTTTATTAAAATACTCCTCAACCAACGTCCCATTATCTAATTTTTGTAAAGCCCTTACCTTAATGTATTCGTACAAAAAAGAAGCATCTCTTCTGCCTTTTAAATAAGCCTGTTCCAAATCATCATCCGAGCCACCTATTCTGCCTCTTTCTTTCATTTTTTCAGCAGCTTCCAATAGTCTTTCCGTGGGTCTGAATCCCTCTAATTTCATCATCACATTCCAATCGCCATCAATAAACATACTGGTTGGGTAACTGTCTAACTCAAAATAATCTACCAAATCTCTCCCTTCTCCTTTCTCACCGTCGATTTTATAATTGATAAAATTAGCATTGAATACTTTTCCAACATTTTGGTTTGAAAAAACCTCCGCATCCATTTGTTTGCAAGGTCCGCACCACGTGGTATATACATCTACGTAGATGAGTTTTTTTTCGCTTTTGGCTTTGTTCAAAATACTTTCAAAACTCCCCGTTTGCCATTGTATGCCTTGTGAACATAAATCATTGGCAAATAACAAAAGAAGAATCTCCAAAAAATATTTAACTTGTTGTTTCATTTTCATTTTAAATAGATATTCGGCAATCAGTTTTTAGCAGTCTGAATGACATATTCTTTCAGACAAAAAGTAAAATAGCCATCATAGTTTTCGCAAATTTCTGATTGCTGACTGCCGAAAGCTAACATCCCAATAATTACTCTTTTCAATTTCTTAAAATGCCCAAATACTACGACATAGACGATTTTATAGCAAGTAAAGATATTACGCTAAGACCGTTACTGCATCATATCCGTAAGATAATCATGCTGGCTCATCCGAATATCCGAGAACAAATCTCGTGGAATACTCCCTTTTTCTATTGTTTAGACCATCTTTGCTACTTTGGCGTTATCAAGAAAACGAAAGGGGTGGAAGTTTGTTTTGTGAAAGGATTTCATTTAAGCAATGATTCAGGATTATTGGATGCCAAAGACAGAAAGCTAACGAAAGGTATTACTTTCAGTAGTTTAGAGGATTTTCAAGAAAAGGAAGAGATTTTTCTGGAGATTTTACAAGAAGCGATTTTGTTCAATGAAATGAATCCCGACTTGAAATTTTATAATATGGTGGTGAAAGGTAAAAACGGTGAAGGGTAAACGGTTCACGATGAACGGTAAAAGGGTTACACAACAGACGATAAAAGTTTTACAAATAATACACAATGAAACATTTTAATCATATAATCTTTACCGTTTACCGATATTTTTTCTCCTGTGAATAAACCGTCTTTATCTCTCCTTTTTTATCAAACTCAAACATAAAAACCATTGCTTTTTTTGCCCAAGGGTTATCCGTTTGGGTATTACAAAAATATCGTAATTCTACCATCAGGCAATTTTTATACACATCCGAAAACATGATGACGTAACCCACTTCGGGTTCACGGGCTTTGTTGTACATCACACTTTGGTTAAAAGCAATAGGTTTTATTTGGGCAACTTCCCTATCCACCGAATCAACCGAAAGTTGCATCAGTCTCCCCTCTTTCATATTGATTTGAGAACAGGATAAATTTTCTTTTTGGTAACGTTTTTGAATAAAACTACACATCACATCCTGCACATTAAATGGAATTTGTTGAGGAGAAACCACCGTTTTTTGTATTTTAGGGTTAGACACACATTTACTCAAAAGCGTATCTTTTTGAGCATACGCATACACATAATGGTAGGCTTGTGTAAACTGAATGTCCCCTTCTTTAGACGGTAAAAATACCTCACAGAAAAGTATCAATGACTGAATGATAAAATTATTCATCAATTTTCGGTTTAAAGTAATTTTTTAATAACTGCGTAAAAATGAGGAGGGAACGATGTTTAAATTGTACTTAATCAAGAAAATAATTCTTTTTAAAGTCATATTTTTTCATCTATATAAATTTGACAAACTTATATTAAAAAACAAATAAAATATATGTTTTATTTTAAAAGCATACCTTAACTTTGCCTTTAATTAAAACATTCTTGAAAATAAAACGTATAATCACTAAAGATTAACGTAAAAATAATAATGGATCAATTTTCATACATTGCTAACGCCGATACTGCAGCGATTTCCGACCTTTATGAATCGTACTTGCAAGACCCCAATTCGGTAGATGTCAGTTGGCAAAATTTCTTCAAAGGGTTTGATTTTCATGCTGGTTGGAGTGGAACGAATGGTACTGCCAACGGACAAGCGAAAGCCTCTGCTACTCCTGTTGATTCTTCAATGATTCAGAAAGAAATGGCAGTAATTAGTCTCATTAAAGCATTCCGTTCTCGGGGGCATTTAATGGCTAAAACCAATCCTATCCGTGAGCGTAAAAACCGTCAGCCTCGTTTAGATTTAAAAGATTATGCTCTTTCTGAAGCTGATTTAGATACCAATTTTCAAGCGGGTAATTTCCTGGGAGTAGGTGCGGTTTCATTACGCAAAATTCTTGAATCTCTACACAAAATTTATGCGGGTTCAATCGGTTTTGAATATGCGTATATCCGTGAGCCAGAGGTAAAAGAATGGCTACGAGCAAAAATCGAAAAGGAAGCCTTAGCTTTCAATCCTTCGATTGATGAGAAGAAACAAATTTTAGAAAAACTCAACGAAGCCGTAGTTTTCGAGAACTTCTTGGGTACTAAATACTTAGGACAAAAAAGATTTGGTTTGGAAGGGGGCGAAAGCACCATTCCTGCCCTTGACGCTATCATTAACCGTTCGGCGGAATTGGGTGTTCAAGAAGCAATGATTGGGATGGCTCACCGTGGACGTTTGAACGTTCTTGCCAATATCATGCACAAATCTTACGACGCTATTTTTGATGGTTTTGAAGGAAACCTCCCTGACCAAATTCATGGCGATGGAGATGTAAAATATCACTTGGGTTATTCTTCAAAACATATCACTCCATCGGGCGTTGAGATTTCATTAAAATTAGCTCCGAATCCTTCACACCTTGAAGCGGTAAATCCTTTGGTAGAAGGTTTTTGCAGAGCCAGAGCTGATGCTCATTACGAAGGTGATTACGACAGAATCCTACCTATCTTAATTCACGGAGATGCTGCCGTTGCTGGTCAGGGTATAGTATATGAAGTAACCCAAATGGCAAAATTGAAAGGTTATGAAGTGGGCGGAACTATTCACTTTGTAATTAATAACCAAGTAGGTTTTACCACTGACTTTGAAGATGCTCGTTCATCAATATATTGTACTGATGTAGCCAAAATCATTGATGCACCCGTTTTTCACGTAAATGGTGATGACCCCGAGGCGGTAGTTTTTGTATCAAAAATGGCAGCCGAATTCCGTCAGCAGTTCAATCGTGATGTATTTATTGACATGGTTTGTTACCGTAGAAATGGTCACAATGAATCTGACGAGCCTCGCTTTACCCAACCAACGCTTTACGCTAATATTACGAATCATCCCAACCCAAGAGAACTTTATACCCAAAAGTTGATTGCTCGTGGGGATATCGATGCTCAATTAGCGAATGAGATGGATTCTGAATTTAAAGCAGAATTACAAGCACGTTTAGATTTGGTAAAACAAAAAATTCGTCCAGAATACCATCCTTTGAAATTGGATAATCGTTGGGCTGAATTACGTTACGCCGAGTCGTCGGATTTTGAGACCTCACCTAAAACAGGTATTTCTAAAGAAACCATTGATAAAATTGCGGTATCACTTTCTAAATTACCAGAAGGCTTTTCAGCTTTGAAACAAATTGAAAAAGTGCTTTCAGACAGAAAGGCTTATTTTGATAATGGTGTATTGAACTGGGCAACTGCCGAAGCATTAGCCTACGGTTCGTTATTGGTGGAAGGAAAAACAGTTCGAGTATCAGGGCAAGACGTGCAAAGAGGTACTTTCTCGCACCGTCATGCGGTGTTGCACGATGCCAATACGAATGAGTCTTATATCTCGTTGAATCATATTCAGCCCGAACAAGAGTTTTTACAGATTTATAACTCTCTGTTATCTGAATACGCTGTATTAGGTTTTGAATTTGGCTATGCCTTGGCTCATCCCGATGCTTTAGTGATTTGGGAAGCCCAGTTTGGAGACTTTGCCAACGGAGCCCAAACCATGATTGACCAATTCATTTCTTCTCAAGAATCAAAATGGGGAACGATGAACGGTTT
>JALONS010000028.1 GCA_025454855.1 Arcicella sp. | reverse complement strand
TCGAACCAAGGAAGAATTCCGACAGGCTGTTCTCCTATTCTTTAAAAATATCAAGCAATATAAAGACGAGTTATCTTCACTGATGACTCTAAATTTCCACGTCTTTTATTCGCAATCCAATTCTTAACGAGTATAATATCGTTGTTGGTATTCTCATTCGTCTCGCCGTTGTTATGAGTTTTCCTCCAACAACTCGTACGAAAGTAATCAGATGAACAATTTTACTTGTAACTAATTAATAATCATACATAAAACTTGTTGATGGGAAACAACAAAAAAGCAAAAATAAAAATCTAATAAGATTTCAACAATACAAAAAGTACGACAAAACTTTCGTATGTTTAGGAGTTAGTGACAATTTTGCCAAACCAACTAAAGACCACCCAATTAACAATATAATTGACTGATTAAATGGACTGTAAAAATTGTAATAAAGAAATAAATACAAAATTTTGTCCCGACTGTGGACAACCAGCTAACCTTAAAAGAATTGACAGAAAATACATTATTCACGAAATTGAACACGTTCTACATTTTGAACGTGGATTTTTATATACAATTCGTGAACTTATAACAAATCCAGGACAAAACATTCGTAAATATCTTTTAGAAAATAGAAGTCGATTAGTAAAACCTGTCATATTCATCATCATATCTTCTTTGATTTATACCGCTTTAAACCACTTATTTCATATTGAAGACGGTTTTGTAATTTATAACGAAACTAATGCAGAAAACCCAAGTGCTATCGGTAATATTGTAAAATGGGTAAAAGAGCATTATGGTTATGCAAATATTATGATGGGAATTTTTATCGCTTTATGGTTAAAACTGTTTTTCAGGAAGTCTGACTTCAATTTTTATGAAATTCTAATTATGCTTTGCTTTGTTCAGGGAATGACATTTTTGATTTTTTCATTTTTTGTAATTATGCACGGAATAACTCACTTTAATATAATGAAAATCGCAGGTCCGATTGGAATAGTATATTGTGTTTGGGCAATCGGACAATTTTATGATAAGAAAAAACCTGCAAGCTATATAAAAGGGTTATTTGCGTACATTTTAGGAATGGTTACTTTCTGGATATTTCCTACCCTTATTGGAACAATAATAGATTTCATAAATAAACATTAATTAAAAAATGAAATGAATTCTACTGGTTCGTACTCATTCGTCCGCTTGTTGGTGGGAAACACTAACAAAGGCAAAATGTATGTTTTGGGTTAGTTTGCTATTCTTCACTTTCCGAAAAAAGACCAATTCAATTTTAGGAGCAATGCTTTGTCATTCGGCATTTAATTTAGGAATGATATTTTGTATATTTTACCTCCTCTCTCCTGCTAATTGATAATCGGGAATGAACCACGATACTGCGTTTCAACCCTGACAAGTACCGACTCAGAGTAAAAGTTTAATCAGTTTCTATAATTTACAAGCTAATGAAAAGACTAACTATTATTCTATTACTGTTACTTTCTCAAGGCAGCAATTTATCAGCACAAAGTGCCAATCATTACGGCGGATGGTTTTTTAAACAAATAGATAATAGAGATATTCTTCCCAAAACCCACCAGTCGCAGTCTGCCGTATTTCCTCCAACTTATATTGGTAGCCTTGATAACGGGGTGAAGGTAAATCTTAGTCCAAAAGAAAAAACGAAACTAACCAAAATCGTTGATGCCTTGAAAGAGGTATATCCTAAACCCTATTTACATTCTTACTTGTACTGGGTACAGCCCAAAGGGTCTAATAAATTAACCCAAAATGACATTGATAAACGTGCGTATCGGTTTGGCTACGCCCTTAACGTTGGGTACGTAGGTATGGAAGTTGCCGATAACCAAGTTTTACCGCAGCTTATAGTACCTACAAGTATGGAACAAACCATTAACATGACCTTTCAGTGGTCTATGCTTACGGTAAATGTTAATACGATTCCTAACTTTTTGGGAGGCGACAAACCGATGTGGTTTCATGCCTACGATGGTCCTACGTTGGAAGTAGAAGACGATTTTACGTACCGAAAGACAAAGGAAGGCAGTAAAGAACTTAAATCAGCGAGGGATAAAAATTTAGGGTATGTATTGAGTATCACATCAAGAGATGAAACCATCAGCGATGCAAAAAATATATTGGGTAATAGTATTGAAATACCCACGATAAATTTTGGCAACAACGGTGATAAATATGTGATATTCAGAAAATTTAGCAGCAGCAGAATTCGCTATGATGGGCAATTTGTCAATCATGGTAAGTATGAAAATTCAGCCGACCGATACAAAGAAGACCAAATGCACACGATGGTGATAATGAGCCACAACGATAAATTGCCTCTTTTGCCATTGACGATAAAACAATACTTAGACATTGCCGAACAATTAGTAGATGATAACATAACCAATCAGAAAAGTTATAAAATTTATTATCCTGATGAATATCAACGAAACAAAAAACATTACGACGACCTCGAAACAAAAGCTCTAACTAAAGAAGAGAAGAACCGAGCGTTTATCAATCAACTAAGAGCGGCTTATCAAGACAGATTACTACAACAGGCAGTCGTTTCATTACCTTATGCTCATTTATGGCAAAAAGGTTCTGTAAATGTATCTGACAATCAGATTTTCAATCAACGTACAGGCAAGTTTGAACCAATCAGCACAAATCTGATAGACCGTTTTTTTGCTGCTAATCCGATTGAAGGAAAAGCCTATTACAGTTACGATGATGAGTTTTACAAAAATATGAGTGATGGAGAAATCAGGACAATAGCCGTCTGTTGGACGGAAAAAATCAGAAATTCAAATCACCAAGACTATCAGAAAGGAAATAGTATAAAAAAGGATGGTGTTAAAATTGAAGGTTACAGTGATAACCCTGACACCTACTTTTCTCGGTTTGGGAAAACTTTTAATTGGAATCAACTATCAGGGCTTTTAGGCAAGTAGAGAGTAAAGTATTTTATTAATTTATTCCCAACTCCTGATTCTGAATATTGACCTACTTTCAACAATAGCCCAAACAATCAATGGCAAGGATTTGAATGAGTAAAATTTTTCAAAAGTTTCAAGCGATTGGGTTTGATATTTTGGTAAGGACAGTTTCGCTTAAAATGAGACCGTCCTTATTAAGTAACAAGACACAATTATTTAAGAATTACGATTGATTCGATATACGATTATTTATCTGATTATCAATAATTTATTCATAAATCTTAATCGCAGTGGCGAACCACTCGGATTAATCGTAAATAATTTATGCTGAATACCTAAGAGCAAAATCAACTGCCAATCAACGTATATTTTCCGCCTTTCTCAGTTGTAAAATTCACTAACGATTTATCTTTTTGGATTGATAATTTTGTTTTGCCAGTCAATTTTAACGTATTGGGTACTTTTAATTTACAGATTCCACCCAATGAAGAACGAATGGTTAAAGTCGTAATTTTCTTGTTTTTCCAAGTTATATCTACTTCAAAGCCACCTTGTGCTTTCAAGCCTGTAATTTCGCCCGAAGCCCAGTCGTCTGGTAAAGCAGGAAAAATATTCAATAATCCATCATGACTTTGCAATAACATTTCTGCCATACCCGACGTACCGCCGAAGTTTCCATCAATTTGAAAGGGAGGATGTGCACAGAATAAATTCGGATACGTGCCACCACCCTTGGTATAATTTGTGCCTTCCATTCCTGTCAATTTCAATAACTCACGAACTAATTTATACGCATGGTTTCCATCGTGTAGTCTTGCCCAAAAGTTAATTTTCCAAGATTTACTCCAACCTGTACCGTCGTCGCCTCTAATTTCGAGGGTTTTCTTAGCTGCATTGGCAAATTCAGGGGTGCGAAATGGTGAAATTTGTCGTCCTGGGTGCAAGCCGTACAAATGCGAAACATGACGGTGTTGTGGTTCTTCATCTTCCCAATCTTTGTACCATTCTTGTAAATTTCCTTTTTTCCCGATTTGTAGGGGAAATAACTTTGCTTTTTTCTGCGATAATTCTTTTCTGAAATCGGCATCAATCCCCAAAATTTCGGATGCTTCAATGGTATTGGTGAAAACATCCCAAATGAGCGACATATCCATCGTGGTAGCCATTGAAACAGTACCTTTTACACCTTTATCGGTAATAAAAGAATTCTCTGGAGAAGTTGAGGGAGCAGTCACTAAATACCCATTTCTATCCTGTACGAGCCAATCTTCACAGAAAATAGAAGCCTCTTTCATCAACGGATATGCTTCTTCTTCCAAGTATTTTTTATCTCCTGTAAATGTGTAATGCGTCCATAAATGCTGGCTCAACCACGCCCCGCCCATTGTCCAATTTGCCCACCGTGGCGAGCCTTTGCCTACATCTCCCACAGGATTCGATAGTCCCCAAACATCCGAATTATGATGAGCTACCCAACCACGAGCGTTATAAAAATTCTTTGCTGTTTCTTTACCCGTTTCAGCAATTACTTTGATATGCTTTAACAGAGGCGTATGCAATTCTGAAAGATTGCACATTTCAGCCAACCAATAATTCATTTCAGTATTGATATTGATGGTGTAATTTGAACTCCACGGCGGACGAATAGAGTTATTCCAAATGCCTTGTAAATTGGCAGGAAGTCCGTCGGGACGAGAACATGAAATCAACAAATATCGCCCAAATTGGAAATAAAGACTCTCTAAAGCGGGGTCTTTTGCTCCCTCTGCGTATTTCAAAAGTCGCTGGTCAGTTGGTAAATCTACCGTTGGATTTCCGTTTAATGAAAGACTCATTCGCTTAAAATAACGTTGATAATCAGCAACATGAGCCGTTTTGAGTTCTTCAAAAGACTTTCCTTTACTTAAACTTAAATTGCTTTCCACCAATGCTTTTTCATCTTTCCCTTCCGAATCAGGGCATTTGTCAAAACCGTTAAAACTACTCCCAACCGTGAGTATAAAAACGGCTTCCGAAGCATCCCAAACGTGGAAGCCCGAAGTATCGGTGGTAGATTTTCCATCAGTTGATTGAAGCACTAAACGCCAGTCGAAACGAGTGCCATTACAATGTTTCTCATCTTCGTAAATAACTGGTTTTTCTCTATAATTTATATAATTTGGAGCGGAGAATACAGGTGTTTTTCCACGCATAACCATTTGATTTTGACCAATCAATGATTTCAAAATCGGGTGCTGACTTTTAGTAGAAAGTAAAAAATCTAATGCTCCCTTCTGGCTTGATTTCAACTTGAAAATCATCACTTGGGCAGGTGCAGAAACGAAAAACTCACGAGTAAATTCTGTATTACCAACCTTGAAACGAGTTGTAGAAATGGCACTTTCGATATTTAAGTCACGGTAGTAATCCGTTGCTTGTCCATTGAGTTTTTGTTGCAAAACCAAATCTCCCAAAGGCTGATAGGCTTCCGAATAAAGACCTTGTAACTGTTTTGTTAATTGTTCCGCTTTCTCGAAATCTTCCGCAAAAAGAGCATCTCGAACTTCTTGTAAATGTTTGGAAGCATCAGGATTGGGGTTTCGGTTAATTGGTCCCCCCGACCACAGCGTTTGTTCATTGAGTTGAATTAACTCGTTATCGGGCTTTCCGAAAATCATTGCTCCGATGCGTCCGTTACCAATTGGTAAGGCTTCGTTCCAATTTCGGGCGGGTTGTTTATACCAAAGTGTGAGATTTTTTTGGGCAACAAGAGGAACTTGAATCAACGGTAACAATAGACTCAAAAGGAAGTATTTTTTCATAACTTTCGGAACGATTTTTAGAAATTAGGTAATTGAAAGGCTTATTTTTAAAAGTATTTCAACCGAAATTTCTACTAAAATAATCTAATTTTTGTCCTTTCTTCTGAGGTATTAATATTTTGAAGCCACCGATAATCAAAGTCTTTTATCAATTCAATATCAAGGCTTTGCAAAACTTTCATAGGTGATTTTTTCCCTTGATTCAACGCCTCTTGCAACTTTTCATAAATCTTTGGTTCGTAGATGGTTAATAATGGTTCGGGAAAATGCTCGTCAGGATTCTCAAAAGCCGTTGCATATTTTTCTGAATTTCGATGTTTCAATAAACATTCAATCGTTTTTTCAGAAACAAAAGGCATATCACAAGCCACTACCAACCAAGCGGTATTGGGGTCTTGCTTGAAAGCAGAAAGTATGCCCACCATCGGACTTTTTATGGGTAAATCAAGGTCTTTAATAAAAGGTAGTTCAGTTTGTTGGCTTGAATTGATTGAAATGTAAACCTCTGAGCAATAGGGTTTTAGTAAGTCAAAAAGATATTGTTCTTGGGTTTTGCCATGATAATTGATAAGACGTTTTTCTTCGCCCATGCGTGAGCTGAGTCCGCCTGAGAGGATGAGGGCTGAGATGGATAAATCTGTCATTTTATTTTACGATTCTCGAGAATCGTGTTACATTCCATAATCGCTCTTTCCGCCAGTTTTCAATAACAATTTTGTTTCTTTAATCACAATATCGTGCGAAAACGCTTTGCACATATCGTACACGGTCAGGGCGGCAATACTTGCACCCGTGAGGGCTTCCATTTCCACGCCTGTTTTAGCAGTCAGAGAGCAAGTACATTCTATAAAAATCTCATTTCCAGATATTTCTGTCTTGAATTTACAAGAATCTAACCCTAAAGGATGACAAAGGGGAATCAGTTCCGAGGTCTTTTTTGCCCCCATTGTTCCTGCAATAATGGCAGTTTGTAATACCGAACCTTTTTTAGTTTGTAGGTCGCCATCTTTGAAATTCGCCATGATTTCATCGGTTAAAACCACAATACTCTGAGCCGTTGCTGTACGTTTGGTGATAGCTTTTTCAGACACATCAACCATGGATGGATTATTGTTATTATCTAAATGAGTAAAAGATTTCATCGCTTGTTTTAAACTTAAATTTCTATTTTTGCGTAAAGATATAACCATCATCGAAAGGTTTTAGGAAACGAAGATAAATTTGAAGTACAATCCTCGAACCTTAATCCCTAACCCCCCAATTCCTAAACCATGATTTCCGTAAAAGAAGCCCTAAAAATAGTAGGAGAAAACGCCTTTATTCCAAATGTTTCAGAAGTTCCGCTATTGGAAAGTTTGGGCAAAATTTTGGCAGAAGATATAACCGCCGATAGAGATTTCCCCCCTTTTAACAGAGTCGCCATGGATGGCATTGCGATAGCCCAAAAGGCTGAAACTTTCCAAATTGAAACTACTCAATACGCAGGAGAAGCTCAAAAAATACTTCAGAACCCCGAAAACTGCATGGAAGTAATGACGGGTGCGGTTTTGCCTTTGGGTTGCACTACTGTTATTCGTTACGAAGACATCGAAATTGAAGAAGTTGAGGGTGTGAAAATCGCTAAAGTTTCTGTACCCTTAGAAGAAATAAAAGAAGGACAAAATGTTCATCAACAGGGTGCTGATCGCCAAGCAGGGGAAATACTCCTGCACAATGGTTTACCAATCAGCCCTGCCGAAATTGCCGTGATGGCATCGGTAGGAAAATCGGCTGTGCGAGTAGAAATGCCTCCACGAGTGGCGGTAATTTCTACGGGAGATGAACTGGTAGATATTACGGTTTCGCCCCTACCTTATCAAATCAGAATGTCCAATTCTTATATGTTATCGGCAGCATTGGCAAAAATAGGAATCAACGCAAATTTATTCCATTTGACCGACGATAAAGACCTGTTATTCAAAAAATTACAAGAGATTCTCATCAACCACGATATTATTTTATTGAGCGGTGGGGTATCGGCGGGAAAGAAAGATTTTGTACCTGAAATTTTGACATCATTGGGTGTACAAAAACTATTTCATAAAGTAGCCCAAAAACCGGGAAAACCATTTTGGTTTGGAAAAACAGACGAAGGAAAAACCGTGTTTGCATTACCAGGAAACCCCGTTTCAACGTTTTTATGTTTTTGTAAATACTTTCTGAAACCTAAACCAGAACAAGTAGTTTTAGACAAAGACGTTTTTTTCAAACCCGATTTAACCTATTTTGTTCCTGTAAAAACCTATTTTGAATCAGGGAAATTAATGGCAAAACCTTTTGAGGGCAGTGGTTCTGCCGATTTTGCCAACCTTACCGATTGCGACGGATTCATAGAATTACCCGCTGAAAATCAAATATTTAAAGCAGGGGAAACCTTTGATTTTGTACGATTTAGGTAAATTTATTTCAAAATCATTACGGGTGTCAAAGTTACTTTGCCGATAATTCCTGATTCTTTCGGAGTCCAGCCTTTGGTGGTAAAGTAGCCATCTTTGCCCAAATTTTGTTTCAATCTTGCCGAAACGTTGATGTTATAAAATTTCTGCCAAACTTGACCATTTTTCTCTATCGCAATTACTCTGTTTGCCATTGAGTTGGCAACCTCGACGGTTAAAATATTTTGCGTTTTTAAAACATTGGCAGGTACAAAAATTTGATAGC
Organism: Arcicella sp.; assembly: GCA_025454855.1. Lineage (GTDB taxonomy): Bacteria > Bacteroidota > Bacteroidia > Cytophagales > Spirosomataceae > Arcicella. Next base: position 13,810 of record JALONS010000028.1, on the reverse strand, counting down.
TTGGACCAATTAGTGTTCCTAAATCCCTTCCATTGACACTAACTTTCGCACTTTCTGAAACTTTGCCCAAATCTAAACAATACCCTGATTTTGAAATACTTGACAATTTAAAACTGTGCGAATAAGTGGCAATTCCTGAGAAATTTTTATAGTCATCGCCCGCAAAATTTGTCCACGATTCCAATTGTTGAGTTTCGATAGTTTTGGGTAAAACCTCTTCGCCTTCTGTAAAAGTGATTTTCCAAGTTCCGTTTAGGTCTTGTGATTTTGCAGTGGCTCTAAAATATGGGTATTTTTCTGCTTTCAATACGTCTTGGTGCGTCTCTACAATGATAGATTCGCCCGCTAATAGTTGTAGGTAAACTTCATTCGTTTTCAGGTTATATTTTGCCGAACCTAATTGCCCATTCATTGGATTATACAAAGCTACTGACTGAAATGGCGTTTCTATTTTCACCCAACCATTAAAACTTTTGGTACTTGTATTGTGGATGAAATAGGTTTTGCCATTAGTACTAATTTTACGAATCGAAGCCAAACCTTTATCAATCATTGTTTCTCTTTGCACTTTAGCTGCGGCTAAAATTTCGCCTAAGTTTTCGCCCAAAATAAAACGTCCTTTGCCAATATTTGTCTGACGAACTCCCTCATTTTTTGTAAAATTCAACTGAGCAATTAAGGTTTTAAAATTCGCTTGCCGTTCTGATAAATTTCCTAATCCTGGAACATCTTGTGGTAATTTATTGTGAATGACAATGGTTGCACCGTCTTTTGCTAATTGGATTAATTTCTCAAAAGTTTCTAACGGAATTGTCTCATTTTCAGACAGTAAGACAGTTCTCCAACTTGTCGAACCATTGGTAATACTTTGATTTTTAACATTCAAGTTAGCTATTTGTCTATCCGAAACATAGTCAAAAGAATAGCCTTTATCCAGCATATTTTGGGCAACCGTCTTAAAATCTGTATTGTTAAATTCTGGCGTTACTCCGTCAAAATGTTGGAGCAATCCTTTGGGTGTTTGTTCGGCAAAACGGTCATAAATCGGGAAGTACAGTAGAATATCATTGTCTGGTTTGGTGTCTTGTAGAAACGACTGCGTGCGAGCCACGTATTGATTTAATGCTCCAAAATGTTTCCAAAAAGGATTATGTGGTGTAAAATGCGTGGCGGCATAAAATAACCAACCAGGGAATGGTTCATTTTGTGGCGAGTAATTCGTTCCGTGATAAAAAACGTGATTCACTCCACCCAAAAAGAATAAATCAAGGTCTTTTTTGACATCACCTAAATTGGAAAGAAAATGTTCATTATCCCACGTGGCGGATTCTGAAGAAGTCAGTTTTTTACCCATCACATTAGCAGCCGATGACGCAAATTTAATGCGTAATAAATCAGTCCCTTCAATCTCAGGAATATCCACCATCGAGTACAAATCTAAAGTATTACCTGGTGAACCATGAGCTTGATTTCTCACGATTTTTCCACGGGAATGCCCCCATTTTGCCCAAGCAGACGTGTATTTTTCAAGAATTAAATCCGAAATCGTAGTTCTGTAATCGCACAAAACACGGCTGTTCAATTCCGTTTTTTCTTTACTGAAAAGGTTTGGCAAATAATTACGAAGGTCATAACCACGTCGTTTTTGGAATTCTTTGAAGAGTTCGGGAGTCCAATCGGCTTGCCCTTTAGCATCATCTACTTCGTAGGAATCGTTGAAAAATGCCCGCATCGAACTTACATCCGTTCCTGCAAAGGCCTTATCAAATTCTTTCAAATACTGATTGATTGCTTTTTCTGAAAAATGGTCGATTACATCACCTTCGCCTCCCGGTCCTGCTCGTTCTACCATTTTGCCGTGCCAACCTACAAAAACAGCATAAAGCGACCAATTTCCACGAGTAGCCGTCCAATTTAACTGACCATCCAAACCAACTTTATCAGTCAAATTAAGTATTTCACCCGTATCAGAATACGCCATCAATGTTTCCAAAGACAATGTTTTATCAAATTTCACTTGGTCAATTGCCAATTCTTGCAAATTATCGTTCTTCGCAATGGGTTCTTTTAAATCTTTGGGAGTTACATTTTTGGGCAATACAAAACGTATCATCGCTTCTTGTTGAAAAGTGATATTATCCGCTAATTTCTCGCCTTCTCTCAGCGTATAAACTTTATGAGCCACATAGCGACAAGCATCTTCGGGTTCAACCCAACGCCCACCAAAGGGCCAGCCCGAAGCATTCGCTAAATCAATGCCCAATCCTAAGCGTGTTCCTTCGTTGAGGGTATGTTTGAACAAGGAAACCCATTTCGGAGAAAGAAAATCAACAAATAGGCTTTCAGTACCTTTCACACCGTAGATGGGCGTAATCTCTAAACCACCCAAACCCACTTTTTGGTAGTTTTCCATATTGTAGGTCAAGTCTTTAGGATTAACCGCATTACCCTCCCACCACCAACGTGACCATGGTTTTGCTTGCTGGGTTATGGGTTTCCAACGAAGGGTTTGGCTATTTCCGATGAATGAAAATAATAGAAACAGGATAATGAATAATCTTGAAATGGTCATCATTGATTTATTTAGTAATTAGGAAAGGCAAGCAAACAGAATCACTACTGATACAAAAATATGAATGAGCTAAAAATTTGCCGTTCCGTACTTACATGGACGATAAAAGTTTTATGATTGGTCGTAGCGACACACCGCCAAAATGGTGTGTATTATCGTATGCCATACATCACTACGCACCATTTTGTCTATTCTCAAAACCATTCTTACCATTTTTTTACAAATGTTATAGTTTTGAGATACATTTGTCTATGTAAAACCAAAACAATTATGACACTTATACGCAAGCACTCATTTATTCGTCGGGTCAAAGATATTTCCATCAGCGGAACGTTGGCTTTGGCTATTTTAGGTAATTCGGTTTTGTTACAAAGTTGTGGCAGTAGTGATTCCAACGATGATGAAGATTATCAAGAAGTAGAAGTTTATACAAAGGGCGTAAAAACGTTCATTTCAGAAACCTCGAAGGGACAATTTAAAATTACGGATGAAATCGAAGTTCCTGCGGATAGTTCAGTGGCAATTGTTACGTACCTTGATGGTAAAAAAGAAACGCTTTCTCCCAGAGCCGTTCAAGCCCTGATTGATAATGATATAAAATCAAATCCATCCTTTGTTGGACAAAATAATAATCTTTCAAATGCTCTGCTATTCGGTGGAATGGGCTATTTATTAGCCAAAACGATGAGTCCGAATTACGCCAATTATCGCCCCGATTTGAATCCTAAAATGAGTTCGTCAAAAGATACCACTTATCGCAGGAGACACCATTCAGGAGGTTTTTTCTATTATCCCATGATGAGTAGATATTACTCTACCCAAAGTGCTTTCCAGCGGGCAAATACCGTTCATGAAAGTATTGGTAGTTCAAGAACTACTACGTATCGACCAAGTGGCGGAAGAAGTGGCTTTTTCAGAAGTACAGGCAGAAGCGGATTTAGGGGATAACTTTCGTCGTTCGTTTTTTGATATTTGATGTTCGATGTTTGATGTTCGATGTTTGATGTTAGGTTTTTATTAAACACCAAACATCGAAGCATCAGTATCCAACATCGAATTAAAAATACCCAACATCCAATTACAGACACCAAATATCAAAAAACGAACATCCAACATCGAAATACGAACGCCAAACATCGAGAAACGAACATCTAACATCGAAGTAAAAACATCAAAACCAAAATGAAATTTCAAAAACTTAATATATCTCCTAACCAATCACTTCAAAATGCAGGATTTGACTGGCTTTTGGGAGAAGACACCCTTCCGTACATCAACAATGAATTGGTAATAGTAACCGAAAAAGAGGCTGAAAACTACTATGAAGCAGTCAATGAACTCTACGAAATGTTCATTGAAGCGGCTCAACACGTCATTGATAATGAAAAATTTGCTGAGTTGGGTATTCCAGAAGAGTTGATTGAATTGGTAAAATATTCATGGGAAAATGATAAAAACTGGCATCTGTACGGACGTTTTGATTTGAGTGGTGGTTTGGATGGAAAACCTATCCAACTGATAGAATTTAACGCCGACACTGCCACCTGTATTCCCGAAACATCAACCGTGCAGTGGGCATCTTTGAAAGCCAACGGATTAGATGAAAGTTCTCAATTTAATACCCTTTATGAATCTTTGGTTAATCAGTTCCGAGAACTTCGTAATCAAAATCCACACTTTGAACCTACGCTTTTGATTTCCACAATGGAAGGCTATCCAGAAGATGATACCAATATGAAAATTTTGGGGGAAGCCGCCGAAGAAGCAGGTTTTGAGGTAGATTTTGAGCATATCGAAAACGTAGAATTTTCTGCCATTGAAGGTATTTATAAGCAAAATATCCAAGACGGCAGTTTCACAAAATATGACTTCTGGTTTAAACTCGTACCTTGGGAATACATCGGTTGGGACGAACCCGAATTGGCTGAGATTTTAACCCAAATCGTAAAACAAGGCAAAACCGTAGTAATGAATCCTGCCTATACTTTACTGTTCCAGTCGAAAGGAATTTTAAAAATTTTATGGGAATTATATCCTAATCATCCACTGTTATTAGCAACTGATAATAAACCACTTACGGGGAAACCGTGCGTTCAAAAAGTATTATTTGGGCGTGAAGGAGCAAACGTAAAAATCCTTTCTGAATCGGGCGTTTCCTTAGCGAAAACTGAAGGTGAATACGAAGAACAAAACGTTATTTATCAAGAATACACCGAATTTTTAACAGATAATACGGGTAATTATTACCAAGCAGGCGTATTTTTTGCGGGCGAAGGAGCTGGTTTAAGTTTCAGACGTGGGGGTAAAATTATCGATAATAAAGCCCAGTTTTGTGGGCATTTAGTAGTTTAATTTACATATATTATCCCTTCTAAAAAGTTATTATCATGAAACATAGATATAACCTTATCCTGCTATTTTTATTGTTATCACATTTTAGTCCTGCTCTTGATTTAAACACTAATCAGTGGGTAGATTTTGAAGGAAAATTAGGAAATTTAGACATTCGGTTATCCTTGTTCAGATTAGAAAATGGGAAAATTGCAGGTAACTATTGCTACAAAAAATATGATACTAAAATTAAATTAGTGGGAAGAATGGACGGTAATAAAATAAGCCTGTCTGAAATAGTTAACGGAAAGTCACAAGGAAATTTTACTGGAGTTTTTACGAATAAGAATGATAGTTTTGAGGGTAAGTGGACTAACCAAATCCGAATCTTAGATTTTAATTTACATATAAGTTCGATACCTGCCATAGGTAATCTTGAACATCGTTATTCGTTTTTTGATAAAACAGATGATGATGTAGAGATATTCATGAGAAAAGTTAAGAAAGCAATCTTAACCAATAACAAAGTTTGGATAGCTAAGTATGTAAATTACCCACTAAGAACCCATTTGAGTAATAAAAAAGCTATCACAATCAAAACCCCAAAACAACTGATAGCCAATTTTGATGAGATTTTCCATGAAGAATTTAAAAAAGAAATAGCCCCTTTCTGCTGTTGTAATTTATTTTTTAACTCCGACGGAGCCATGTTAGGCGATGGACATATATGGATAAACCCCGGCAATGCTGACGATGTGTATCCATATACCATTACTGCTATCAATAATGTAGAACTGTACTAATGAATTAAAATTTTTAAAATGCCCATCATCAATTCATCTTACCAAACCTCACTTATTTGGCAAAATCCCCATTTTTCAACGATTTATCCCAGTGTTTTCAGAAAAGTAAGTGGGGTAAATTACCAACGTGAACGCTTAGAATTGATGGATGGGGATTTCTTAGATTTAGATTGGTCAAAATCCACGGAGCATAATACTAAACTCGCTATTCTCACGCACGGTTTTTTGGGCAATACCACCCGTCCGTATCTGTTAGGTGGCGTAAAAGCCTTTAATTTAGCGGGTTATGATGCTTTGGCATGGAATCATCGGGGGCTTGGTGGTGAAAATAATCGTTTTGAAAAAATTACTATTCATGGTAGTTCAGATGATTTAGAGGCAGTAATTAACCACGCTTTGCATTTAAAACAATACACTGAAATTGTACTGGTGGGTTATAGCAAAGGCGGGAATATTTCACTAAAATACGCTGGAGAAAAAGCTCAAAATATTCCTACCGAAATCAAAAAAATCATTGCTATTTCTTCGCCTACGGATATGCAAGGCAGCGTAAATGCGATGGGTAAAAAAGGTTTTTATACCGAACGATTCAAGAGTAAACTACTAAAATTTCTCAAAAATCGGTCAGAATTGATTGATAAACAACTATTTAAAGATTTTGCTACCTTCAAGTGTTTAGATGATTTTACGGATTATTACATCGCTCCCTTAAATGGTTTCAAAGATGCCAAAGAATACTACGACCGCTGTGCAGCCATGCACGTTGTGGATAAAATCCGTGTACCATCTTTGTTATTGAATGCCCAAAACGACCCCGTTTTATCTGAAAGTTGTGCCATGTTAGACACTGCTCGCCATTCAGACTATATCTTCTCTGAAATGCCCAAACACGGAGGACATTGCGGTTTTTATGCCCCCAATACCAATGACCTCTACTGGGGAGACACACGCATGATTGAATTTTGTGAATCTACAACATTTAGCCAGTAATACAGGTTACAAACTAAAAAACGCCCTGCAAAAATGTTTTGAATGTATATTTGTAGATTATTTTCAATAAAAACCATATAAAATGAAGAAATATTTAGTACATTTTTTTCTGCTAACTTTATGTATTATAGCCAGTTATACAAATGGGTTTGGGCAAAGTATCTCAGGAAAAATCACCAATAAAAACGGAGAAGTTTTAAGAGGAACAACCGTGAAAGTGTTGAATTCTAATCTCGGTACGGTAACGGACGGTAACGGTAATTTTCAACTCCAAAAAGTGCCTAATGGTAATCTTATTTTAGAAATTAGTGCCATTGGATATTCTACCACAACACAAAAAGTAAATATCAAAAATACCCCGAATCAAACAGTAGCCATTACCCTCAGTGAGTCATCGGCACAATTAGATGAAGTTATTGTTTCAGCTGAAAAAATTGAACAACAAGCTCAAAAATTACCTTTGGCTATCTCGGCACTCTCGGCAAAGCAAGTAGCAGATTATCGCCTTTGGAACATCAAAGATTTATCTGCCATTGTGCCAAATATGTACACGACCAGTCCAGGGGATGATAAAAATAATACTTCTCTCAGAGGCATTACTTCTGCCTCTTACGACCAACCCGTAGCCACCTACGTCGATGGCGTAAACCAATTTCGCTTAGATGCTTACATTCCACAACTCATTGATATTGAAAGAATTGAAGTGCTGCGTGGACCACAAGGAACACTTTACGGACGGAACTCAATGGGTGGAGTCATCAATATCATTACGAAACAACCCAGTAATAAAACAACGGGATTTGCTGAGGTAAACTTTGGTTCGTATGGCACACAACGCTACACAGCGGGCTTGCGTACTCCACTCATCAAAGACCATCTTTTTGTAGGAGCTTCAGTGATGTTGGATAGCCGTGACGGTTTTTATACCAACGTGTTCAACAATACAAAATTTGATGTGCATAATAGCTTCACGGGTAATTATTTCTTGAAATACGTAGCCTCTCCCAAATTCTCGGCAACTTTTAATTTGAAACATTATAACCGTAAAAATAGCGGTTCATTTACACTCGCACCTTACGAAATAGCCACTTTGGAAAACAGTAAATTCAAAGTTAATTATGATGCCGTAGCCAAAGATAATGACAACACACTCAATAGCTCAATGGTGTTCAATTACTTCGGTGAAAAAATAGATGTAATTGCTACGACTGCTTATCAGTCGAACGAGCGATATTACGATGCTCCGATTGATGCCGACGTACAGCTACCTTTTGAATTACAATCATTGGATGTGAATACAATTGAGGCAAAAAATGATGCCAAACAAAATGTGGTGAGTTTCTGGACGCAAGAAGTTAAAATTAACTCTTCAGCTAAATCTGAATCTCCTCTAAAGTGGACACTCGGGGCTTTCTATTTTACACAAAATGACCCAACGCAACAGTCTTTACTCATCGGTAAAAATGGAGCTGATTTTGGGCAACCGAGCAATGCAAAAATCACCAATAATACAGCCATTGATAACACGGGTTTTGCCGTATTCGGGCAAGCTACTTACGCTCTGGGTGAAAAATTTGATTTTACAGCGGGACTTCGTTATGACTACGAAAAGCAGAAAATGACCGTAGGTAGTTTGTTTTCAATTGGGGGCAGCACTTTCCCAACGTTAGGAGATACCTCAGCTACTACCAGTTTTAATGCTATTTCACCCAAAGCCAGTATCAATTATCACGTATCTGACAACATGGGAATTTATCTTTCTTACAGTCGTGGATACCGTGCAGGAGGATTCAGCCAGATTGGTTTTGACCCCTCTGACGCTCCTTTAGTGGCTTACGCTCCAGAATACAGCAATAACGTAGAATTGGGTTGGAAAGGGACTTATTTAAACAATCGTTTACGTGCTAATGTGTCATTATTTAGCATACAAGTAACTGATGCTCAAACACCTACGTTAATTCCAGAATTAGGATTCAGAACAGCCATCCGAAATTCTGGTAATTTTTCAAGTACGGGTATTGAGGCAGAATTATCGGCGTATTTGTTGAAAGGTTTACAGATAGACTGGAACTTTGGCACAACCACCGCTACGTACTCAAAGCTATCATTACCACAAACGGATTATTCGTCTGGCGACCCCAAAACGGAACAGAAGGATTTCTCTGGTAATCGTCAAATATTGACCCCCAGTTTTACCTCTATGTTAGCAGTACAGTATAGCTGCCCATTGAGTAAAAATGTACAATTCTCAGCTCGTGGTGAATGGCGTTTATTAGGAAAACAATACTTTGACCTACCCAACAAATACAGCCAAGACCAATACGCTGTTTTCAACGTCCGTACAGGCTTTTCAATTAAAAACATCGATGTTATGTTCTGGGGTAGAAATCTTGCCAACACTACTTATATTTCTTATGCTTACAATTTTGGTGCTGCTACTTTGGGCAATCCCCGAACGGTTGGCGTAAGCCTCGCAGGCAGATTTTAATATAAAGATATATTCCTGATTTTCAACTGAATACAACTATAATTATAAAGCCACTCCTCAAAAAAGGAGTGGTTTTTTGTTTTTTGAACTTTTTTCTTCAAATTTGCGTAAGTAGTTACGTAATTACTTACCTAAAATATTTCTTTCTGAATATGGATATTATAGCCGAATTGGGGACATTAGCTTTTGCCAGCCGACTCAAGCGTTTGAGTGATTGGGGGATGCAAAGCACCTTAGATGTTTACAAGTTTTATCAAGTAGATTTTGAACCGAGGTTTTTCCCATTGTATTACTACTTATCCCAAAAAAGCGAAGCCAGCATTATGGAATTGGCTGAAAACTTGAATATCTCACACCCTGCGGTTATCCAAATTGCCAAAGATTTAGAAAAAAAAGGCTTGATTATTTCCAAAAAATCAGCCGAAGATGCCCGCAAACGCAACTTGAAACTATCTAAAAAAGGCAAAAATTTACTGCCCATTTTACAAAAAATTTGGGCTGAAATTAGAGCCATGAACGATGAAATCATTCAAAATCGTGAACATAATATCATGATTGCCATCAAAGAAATAGAAGACACCTGGGCAGAAAAAGGATATTTAGAGCGTTTCAAAGAATTTCATAAAATATAATGTACCTCGATTTTCCAAAATCGTAATTCAATCAAAGCATGAACTTAAAAATATACAAAATAGACGCATTTTCCGATAAAGTTTTCGGAGGAAACCCAGCCGCTGTTGTTCCATTGAAAGAATGGATTTCTGATGAATTAATGCAAAAAATTGCTGCCGAAAATAACCTCGCCGAAACTGCATTTTACATTCCCGAAGGCGACAAATTTCATATTCGCTGGTTTACTCCTGCTGTGGAAGTTGATTTATGCGGTCATGCCACGCTGGCAACGGCTTACACACTTTTTCATTACGAAAATTATTCCAAAAACCTGATTGAGTTTAACTCAAAAAGTGGCATTTTGACGGTTGAAAAGCAAGGTGACTTATTAGAATTAGACTTCCCTACCGATAATTTACAAGTTACCGAAACGCCCCAAGCCCTCATTGATGGATTAGGAATTACGCCAAAAGAAACCTTAAAAGGCATCAGCGATTATTTATTAATTCTTGAAAATGAAGCACAAGTAAAAGCCTTAAAACCAGATTTTCGTAAAATTGGTGAAGTGCCGTGTCGTGGAATAATCGTAACCGCCAAAGGCGATGAAGTTGATTTTGTTTCTCGTTTTTTTGGTCCTCAGGCTGGAATAGACGAAGACCCCGTAACAGGTTCGGCTCATACAACTTTAACGGCATATTGGGCAAAGGCTTTACAAAAGAATACACTATCAGCCCGACAAATATCACCACGTGGTGGAAATTTAGCCTGTCAATTAATTGGAGATAGAGTAAAAATTGCAGGGAAAGCTACACCATATCTGATTGGCGAAATATCTGTGTAATACGGACAGCCTTATTTGGTTACGTCGCCAATCGCTTTTCGCTTAAAATAAATGACCAGATTCGCTTTTTTGCCAATCGCTTTTCGCTAACATTATGATTACAATACAACCATTTGAAAATCAAGATACTGAACAAATTGTAAACTTGATTTTGAATATTCAACAAAATGAATTTCAAGTACCTATTACCATCAATGACCAACAAGATTTATTAGATATTCCTAATTTTTATCAACAAAAAAAAGGGAATTTCTGGGTTGCAAAACACCACGAAGAAGTAATAGGTACGATTGCCCTGATTGATTGTGGCGAAAACATTGGGGCAATCCGAAAAATGTTTGTCAAAAAAGAATTCAGAGGCAAAGAATACGGAATAGCTCAGCAATTATTAGACATTTTAATAGAGTCAGCCCAAGCAAATCAAATAGCCAATGTTTATCTTGGGACTCTCGAAAGACTACAAGCCGCTATCAGATTTTATGAAAGAAATGGCTTTACGCTCGTTGAAAAACAAAACTTACCGAGTGTGTTTCCAATCATGGCAGTGGATACGCACTTTTTTGAAAAAGTATTAATTTAGTATAAAGTAGCACAGGCTTCAAGCCTGTAAATATCAGAATTTTGACAGATTAGAAATCTGTACTACAACTCATGGAACAACCAATACAAATCATTGAATATCAGAGTATTTACAAAGAAGATTTCAAAAAAATCAATGTAGAATGGATTGAAAAATTCTTCAAGGTAGAACCCCACGACTTAGAACAATTAGACGACCCCGAAGCAATTATCAATAACGGCGGACAAATCTTTTTGGCAAAATTAGGCGATGAAATTGTGGGAACTTCCGCTCTTATTCACGATGGTAATCATGTGTATGAACTCGCCAAAATGGGCGTTACCCCCAAAGCTCAAGGACTGGGTTTAGGCAAAAAACTTTGCTTTTATACTATCCAAGAAGCCCAAAAACGGAATGCCCAATGCTTATATTTATTGTCGAATCGGAAATTAACGCCCGCTATATCCATGTATAAAAGTCTTGGTTTTGTAGAAGTCTCACTCGGTCCAACGCTGTACGAACGCACAGACATTAAAATGGAATTTCCGTTATCATAACTGGTTCATTTTTTGGAAGAAACTTATCGTAAATATCTGTTTTTCAATAGCTTATCTATCCGTTTTTCGCCCAATACATATTACTGAAACCTAAAACGATGAACTGCCACATGACCATCAAAACCATCATAGAAACCCACGAAATTGAAGCGTATTATCAATTATTATTGAATGCTATTCGTGAAGAGTCTCAGTTTTTTAGAATTTCACCCGCCGATATAGAAGGGGAGGTTTTCCCAACGAAAGACAATGTTGAAAATTTTACGCTCGGAGCATTTTCAGAAGAAGGAGAATTATTGGGCATGATAGGTTTTAGACGAGAAACTTTCATAAAACTACAACATAAAGGCTTGATTTTCAGAATGTACATTTCTGAAAAAGCCAAAGGTAGAGGTCTCGGACGAAAACTTTTGCAAGCCTGCATCAACCGAGCCAAGCAAGACCCGAATTTAAAACAAATCTATTTAACCGTAGTTTCTACCAATTACAGAGCCAAAAACTTGTATTTTTCTGAAGGCTTTGAGGTATTTTCCATCGAAAAGAACAGTATCAAAATGAGTGAAAATGAATACGTTGATGAAGATTCTATGATAAAATATTTATTTGACACAAAGTCTCTAAGATTAGAAAATTAAGAACTTTTGTAAAAACTTTGTGCCTTCGTGGCAAGACACTAAAATTTAGAGCTTTTGTAACTTCATGGCAATATCATGACAACTGACGAGATAATACAAAAAATTGCATCTTTACAAGATTCTGTTAATCAAAAATATTTTCCAGAAGGTATTTTTGAGGCATATCGGAGCAATGATTTTTGGCATTATCGTCGCCCAGATACGAATGTTTTTTTTACGGCAATTACCGTTTTTACCCTTAACAATATCAAAGAAAAATTATCGCCAGAATCTCAATTATTGGTAGAAGAAATTACCACAAAAGCTCAAAAAGCGTATCCACTTTTCAGAAATAGAGACGATTTAAATACTTACAATTTCTTTCAAACAAATCCATCACAACACTTCCCACACGGTAATATTCTCAATCGCTTCAATTACTTCAAAATCCCCGATGATATTGATGATACGGCTATGATTTATTTGACTACGTCGCAGCCACAAAAAGATGTTAATTGGCTGAAAGAAAAACTCATACAGCACTCAAATCTTTCTAAAAAACAAATACAAAACACTTTTCCAGAATACCGCAACCTCAAAGCATATTCCACTTGGTTTGGTAAAAATATGTACATCGAATTTGATGTTTGTGCCATATCAAATATGCTTTATTGCTTGCTTTCTTATGATGTAGAATTAGACGAACACGGGCAAGATTCTGTAAAATATATTCAACAAACCATTCTCTCAAATCAATATCTCGAACAGCCTTTTAGGGTAGCTCATCAGTACGCCCGCACACCGCTGATTATGTATCATGTAGCAAGGCTGATGGTGAAATTCACCATTCCCGCTTTAGAAATTTGTAGAGAACAGCTAACGAATGATATTTTGTATTTTTTACAGAAAGACACTTTACATCCAATGGATAAAATCATTTTGGAAACAAGCCTGTGGCGATTAGACCCTAAAAAAGGGCGAGACTTAAAGCCCCGACCTACCAATGTCCCTCTCAACGATACTAATTTCTCGTTTTTCATTGCGGGATTCTTAACTGCTTACGAAAACCCACTACTTTACCGTTTGGCATCTTCTCCACTATTTCATATTCAATGGACTTGCGAAGCCCACCAATTAGCACTCATCGCCGAATGGATGGTAATTACCAATGCGGAAAGCTAAGTGAATTCATAACTCGCTTTTCGCTTGGTGTATATTAGCTCGCAGACCGAATATTTTATTAGCTAAAAATGTGTAAATCACAACGGTAATTAACCAACCAACAATCATCATTGGAAAATTAAGTTCGTTGAGCATAAAAATTGAAGGCGACGGCAATACGCTGTCGGGGTATGAAACCACCAAAAAGGCATAAATATTGTTAGCCGCATGAATTCCCATCGGTAGTTCGAGCGTCTTATCAAAAACTGTGAGCAAAGCAAA
>JALONS010000246.1 GCA_025454855.1 Arcicella sp. | reverse complement strand
GTAAACAGTTATCAATTATCAGTGAACAGTTATCCGTAAACGGGTATCAGTTTACAAATAGACAATATCAAAAAAGCCAGTTTGGGAAACTAATAATTTCAAAACTGGCTTTTTTACTGCTAACTGCTAACTGCTAACTGCTAACTGCTCACAATGACCCTCTGACAATTAGATGGCAGTCGCTTCTAACTTTACCTTTCTGACGATTCAAGACCATTTTACCCGCTAATTTACCCATTTCTTCAAAATCATTAGATATAGTAGTGATACCTGTATCGGCTAAAACTTCTTTGATTGGGGTATCATCATAAGATAAGAGTCCAATATCTTTCCCCAATTTCCATCCCTTCCGATTTGCTTTATTGACAAAACGTACAAGGTCATTTTCCAAAAATAAGATGTAAGCGTAGTCTTTTTGTAGCGTTTCAAAATCGAGATGAAAAACTACTTCATTGGTAATGTTATTTTCATCGCAAAATCGCTCGAACCCTTCCAAAATACCCTTCGGAGTATATTGAAATTGATTCTTACTCAAAAACAAAGTCAGATGCTTATATTTTTTGATTTGCGTTAGGGCTTGGGTGAGTCCTTGATAGAAATTCAACTCAAAATCTTGGTAGAGTACCGCATATTGTCCGTCTAATTTATCAACGTCAATATCCAAAATCAATAATTTTTCTTTCGGGATTTGCTTCACAATTTCAGAAACATCTTCATTAAAGTGAGGCATTACGATATAAAAATTATAATTACCAAGGTTATTAACTATCACATTTTCAAATACGTTTAATTCGTGATAATGAAAATACAAATCAATCGAAACCTTCTCGCCCAGTGCTTCTCTCAATGACAAGAAAAGAGCTTCTTTATAGGCATTCATGGCATCAAACAACACAAATACGTGCATGGTAGCCTGTACGTCCGTTGAGATAATATAGTAGCCTTTTCCATGCTGTGGAGCAACAATGCCCCGCTCACGCAGTTCTTCATACGCCCGAATGACGGTCATGCGGGCAACGCCCAATGACCCCGTAATTTCGTTGATAGTGGGTAGCTGGTCGCCTCTTTTCAACAATCCTTGCTGAATTCTTTCAATGATTTCATCAGTAATTTGTTGGTACTTCGGCTTCTGAATGTGCTGGTCTATTTGCAAGTGTTTTTTCATTTTTACTTCAAAAATCCTTCTTCATCCTCTTTGGGTTTGGGAGTTGGTTGTTGTACTTGCGTGGAATCTGTTACCACGTAAGAACTGTTACAACCTAAGTCAGCCCCGTCTGGTTTACGGAAAGGCTCTTTCTTGAAGCCTGCAATAGCCAACGACTTATCGGCGTACACTTTATCCATAAACATTCCGAAAGCAGGCATTGCCATTTTTGCTCCTTGCCCGAGGGCTAAACTACGGTAGTGAATACTACGGTCGTCGCCACCAACCCATACGCCAGCCACTAAATTTTGGGTTACACCCATAAACCAACCATCTGAATAGTTGGAGGTTGTACCCGTTTTCGCTCCAATATCATTGCCTTTGGCACAGTTGTATCGGTTGAGTCCCTGAGCTGTTCCCCCTGGTTCTTGGATAGCCCCTTTCAACATATGAGTCATCTGATAAGCCGTTTCAGAACTGATTACCTTTTTAGAGGTTGTCTCAAAGCGTTTTAGTTCATTACCATTTTTATCTTCAATTCTCAAAATCAAAATAGGGTCTATTCTTTCGCCTTCATTCATGAAAGTACAATAAGCTGCCACTTGCTCATAAACAGATACTTCGCTTGCTCCCAAGCACAAAGCGGGGGTTTCGTTGAGAGTACTCTGAATACCCGCTCGATGAGCAAACTCAGCTACTTTTTCAGGACCTAAGGCTTTCATTAATTTAGCCGAAACCGAGTTGATGGATAAACCCATGGCGTGGCGTAGGCTCATGCTGGCGTAAGAATATCTTCCTTCTGAGTTTTGGGGAGTCCATGTTTTACCGACTAATCCATCCTCTGCTCCGAAAGTCACGGGTTCGTCCACCACATAATCACAAAGGTTAGCGGCTCCGTTTTCAAGGGCGGCGGCGTACACAAAGGGCTTAAAAGTAGAACCAGGTTGCCGTTTTGATTGACGAACGTGGTCGAATTTGAAAAATTTAAAATTGATACCACCTACCCAAGCCTTCACGTGTCCGTCGTTGGGGTTCATTGCCATAAAACCACAGTTCAGAATACGTTTGTAGTAATTCATAGAATCTAAAGGAGATAAGGTAGTATCTTTTTCACCTTGCCACGAAAAAACGGTCATTTTTACGGGAGTTTTCAAAATTTTCCACACTGCTTCTTCGTCTCCATCGTATTCTACCATCAAAGATTTATAGCGTTGAGTACGTTTCATGGCATCTTTTAAAAATCCCTTTATTTCGTGCATACGTTCATCCACCCACGGATTACGCCCTTTCCAGTGAGCATAAAACTTCTTTTGCTGGTCTCTCATGTGGTCTTCCAAAGATTCTTGAGCGTAGCGTTGCATTCTGGAATCGATGGTTGTATAAATTCTGAGTCCACTGGTGTAAAGGTTCAGTTTGTCGTTATCATCACGGGTTGTATTAATTTCAGCCAAGATATTTTGGAGTTGTTTTTTCAGAGCTTCACGAAAATAGGGAGCGTCGCCAGTGTTCTGATTTTCAACTTTAAAATTCAACCCAAGATTTTTACTTTGTAACGAAATAGACTCTTCCTGACTGATGTAACCGTAGCGATACATTTGTGACAAAACGATGTTTCTACGCTGGAGACAGCGGTCTGGATGACGGCGAGGGTCATAAAGAGATGGGTTTTGTAACATCCCAATCAGCGTAGCGGCTTCTTTTTCAGTAACATCGTTTACCTCTTTGCCAAAATAAGTTTTGCAAGCCACTCTGATACCGTAAGCATTATTACCAAAAGAAACTTCGTTGAGATACATTTTTAAAATTTCTTGTTTGGTGTATCTGCTTTCTAAGCGAATTGCCAAAATCCATTCTTTGGTTTTAGCGATTAGTGTTCTTACCAACGGAATCTTAGCTAAAAGTCCTTTGTAACTTTTTCCATCTTCCGAATCATCCTCGACACTGTGCCGTGTATCAAATAAATTTTTGGCTAATTGTTGAGAAAGCGTACTACCACCACCTGCCTGTCCGAGGTGTGTGATTACCCGAAAAGTAGAGCGTAAATCTACCCCTGAGTGTTGGGTGAATCGGGCATCTTCAGTAGCAATCAGGGCTTTGATAAGATTAGGAGAAAGTTCTTCGTATTCAACGGGGGAGCGGTTTTCACGGAAGTATTTTCCTAACTCTACGCCGTCTTCCGAATATAAGATGGAGGCAACCTGACTTTTAGGATTTTCTAATTCTTGGAGGCTGGGCATACCCCCGAATAACCAAAGAAAGTTGAACTGCACTGCTAAAATGTACAATAAAAATGTTATCAGACCTACGCCCGACCATTTCCAGATTTTAGCAATAACTGACTGATACTTACCTTTTTGTAATTGAATCATACGGTATAAATTGTAAGGATATTTTAGCATTAGGTAGCTAATTTCCAAATAATTACGCAAAATGGATGAAATAGCTGTATTATACAAATTTAGAAATATAAAATGATAATTTGTACATTACCTCTTGAAACGATACGAAGGCATAGAAAAGTGTAAGCACAAAATCAGGACTTATGGATTTAGGTTTGGGAAAAACATGGATATTGGGCTTCAGTATAGGAATGATTTGTTTGATATATGTAGTGGCGTATCGCATACGCCCAGCGTGGGTCGCCCACAATCCGACCATTTAAGCGTATGCTGTACGCCGCTACGGTATCACAACAACGTTTATCATATCAAATAATTTGTTGCTCTTATTTGCTGACAAAAACTTGATAATTTGCTTATTCGTACATTACTCTTTTATGATATGTATAGATATTGTTTGAAACATAAAAAGGTTAGAACTGTAGTAGTTCTAACCTTTTCGTGAAAATCTATTCTCAATTATACTTAGCAGAATGAAGTTTATAAAAGGAAACCTGTGTAAGCTACTAACTGTTAGTAATTTAATTGTCTGCTTTTTTGAAAATCACTTTTGTTAAGGGTATTACTTTTTATCAACGGCAGCTAAGCGTTCTTTTGCCATAGAGATTAACTGACTTTTGGGATAATCGGTAATGAAGTTTTTGAGGGCTTTTTGATACACTTCCGCTGATTGGGTTTTTGCCAACAACATAGTTTTTAAAAATACAAATTTATCTTCTATTTGACTATTGGGATACTGTTTCAAACCTGTTTCCACAAAAGTTTGGGCATCTGTAAAGTTATTTTGGAGAAAATACCCGTAGGCTTCAGCGTAAAGTTTTTGAGCTTCTGATTCTTTACCCGTACTCAATGTTTCGTTAGAAGTACGGTTTAGCAGTCGGGCAAAATAAGAGTCTTCATAGTCTTTAAAAAGCCTTTTTCGGTACGTTTCTCTGCCCGTAGGATTATCTTCATTTAATAAACACAATAAATAAAGGGCTTCTGGTTCGTGGCTTGATTTGGGGAAATCCGTTAAAAAACGCTCAAAAGTGATGACAGCATTTCGGGGTTCATTCAACTTGAATTTGTAAACTTTACCCAATTCAAAAGTGGCATCTTCTTTCCGCTTTTGTGAAGCGGCTAAGGCTTCTTTCGAGAACGGAATTTTCGTTTTCAATTCTGCCACATCACTTTTTAGGTTACTATTGAGGGCATCAGGCGAGATACTCAGATTACGTAATCCTCCATTGGCTTGATTACCATTATTGGGGTTATCAAATGACATGGGTGTATCTTTACTACTTCTACGCCAGTTATCTTCCAGAATTCTTGTACCCCACACCGAGCTAAAGGTAGTTTTACCTTGTTGCAACGCTATTTGATTAGTGAAATACCAAGACGTTTTGTTAGGGTCAGTAAAGGCATCCGTTTTATTTTGTTGTTGTAGCCCACGATTAACAATCTCTTGGGCTTTTTGTAAATCGGCTTGTTCTTTGGCACGTTTATCCAATACTATTTTCTCCAATACTTTCTCTAATTGAGCAGGGTTCATCTTGGCTAATTTCTGCAATGAATCTTCCGTTTTGATGATGCTATTTTGCTTCACGAAATCCCCTAAAGAACGCTGTTTCTCTACCACTCGTTTGTAAGCAGGGTCTTGTTGAGGAAGTAACGATGCCGTACTGTCGTAATAAGCGGCTGCCAATTCGTAATTGCCCATTTTGGTGTAATACAAATCGGCTAATTTCAAAAAAGTATAAGGTAACTGTTGTTGATTTTGACTATTCCGAGCAGACGCTTGTAGTAACTTAGCCCCATCTTTAGTGTTGCCTTTTCTCATTTCAGCCATCGACATCGCCTCAAAGATTTTGTCTTGTAAATCTTTATTTTTAGAATCTTTCAATAGCTTTTCAAAGCCATCCGTTTGTCCTAATACCAAAGCGTTATTGAGTTTTGCGTAAAATCCTAAATCATAAGATGGACGATTTTTATTGACTAACAAATAACTTTCCGAAGCCGCATTTTTATCGTCTAATGCTTCGTACATTTGAGCGGCAGCGTACAATACCCGAGCCTTTTGCTCATTTTTTTTCATGTACGGCAAGGCTTCTTCTACAATGGCAACGGCAATGTCATATTCTTCCTTTAGCTGATGTAAATAGGCTTTTGTGAGGTAAAAATCACGAGTATTTTGGTTGTCTAATGGTTCTTCTTTCAGTAATTCAGCTACTCTGAGAGCCGTCTGAAATTCGCCCTGCTCGGTGTATGCACGCATCAAGCCAATCAGAGCTGCCGCACGGGCTTTGTCAGAATTGGCATTGGTGTTCACGTACTTAAAAGTTTCAATGGCGTTTTTGTAGTCGGCTTTTAGTAAGCGAGCTTTCCCGATGAGGACGTAGGCATCATCCACCCACTTAGAATTTTGGTGGCGTTCTACCACCAAAGATGCTTTTTTAATAATAGCAGTGATTTGCTCATTGACTGCTCCTGCCGAGTTGGAATCAATGGGAATGAGAATAGGTAAAGCCTGCGAGTAGTTATCTTTGTGGGCTTCAAACAAAATTTTCTCAACTTCACGCATCTTGTTATTTGCCTGAAAAAGAGCATTGTACTTGGCATTCACATTATGAAAACCAACACTCAACGGAGAATTGCTGTATTGAGAACAGCCCCAGAGCGTTCCGCAAATAATAAGGAAGTATAATGAGTATTTTTTAATCATCGTATCAAAAAAAGCCATTCAGTGACGAAAACACCAAGGCACAAAAGAAATGTAGGAAAGTTAAAGGCAAACAACTAAAAGTCAAGTACCTTATTACAACGCAATTTTACGTAAAAATAGTATCAGTTTCCATGCCAAACACACAAGATTTGATTTTGCAGAAAATTATACTGATAAAATTAACGTTTTGCATTTAGTTTAAAGAGAGAGTATGAATAAATTATTACAACAATACGGGCTTGTTCAAAAAGTATAAAGGTTTGGTTAAAGATAAAATTCTAAAAAAACTATCAAGCTGTACATCTCTTTGTGCT
>JALONS010000245.1 GCA_025454855.1 Arcicella sp. | reverse complement strand
CTCCCCAAATCATTAAAAATATTCTTGGTTGGATGAACCCCAAAGGAGGGTGTACTATCATCACGCAAGGGAGAATGATACATCAACCATGACCCACTTTTAGCAGTTGGATTGAAGCCTTTACCTGCCAAATATCCCACGATGGGAACTTGTTTTAAAGCCTTGATTTGCTCTTGATTTCTCATTTGATTTTAGATAGTTTTGACTTGGTGAAAGAGAAGATATTTGCTTCTTTTTCACCAAGTCTCAGATTTACAAAAATTGCACTGCTAAAAATGCGACATTGCAAAAGCCCCGTATTTGAGAATACCCCCCTTTTTTTGGAACATTGGAACATTTAGTAAAACTCCATTTATTTTGGAACATTGGAACACTTTTGGAACATTTTTGGAACAATGTAACTTGTTGATTATAAATACATTACAAGTCTTGTTCCAAATGTTCCAAAATATGAACACTTTTTAAAACAGGGACTTTTGTACTCTTTCGTCTGTTCCAAAAATGTTCCAATGTTCCAAAACGAAGACTTTAGTTATAAAGGCATTTGCACTTTTCTAAGAATGTTTCTTTTGAAATGTGTACGTTATGCTGTTACAATCGAAGCTCGAAGTAATGCCCCGCTCGGCACAAGAAAGACTGTGATAATTATATCTTTCTTTCTTCTCGGATTTGGCAATTTTCAGTTCCTGAGTTAATGCTTTATGTACCTTGTCTTTTTCCAAATATTTTACATTTCCCTTTAATTCATCCATCAAATTGGTAATTGAAAATTTCAGTTCACTTTCTTCGGGGAACATCTCAAAAGTATCTTGCACCAACTGCTTAATCGCTTGTCCAACTTTTGAAATGCTATTCTCGTAGTAAAGCATTAGTTGTGAAGTGTGATAGACTTCAGGAGCAAAATACATTCGGGATTCGTGAGGGTGTACCAATGTTCTGTTAATCAAAAAATGTAAAAAAGCAGGAATTTCTTGCTGTATTTTTTCGCTAATTTTCGGGTCGTCTTTGTAGCCTTTTTCAGCAAAAGTTGGTGCTTTAAAAACTGCCCATCGTGGGTCGCCCCGCTCGATGGGAAGAGCTTTTCCTTCATCGTTGGAAAGCAATATAAATTTGCCCATGAAATCTACTTCACGCTGTGCTTTGTTCTTTTCATTTGAAACTACTTTGCCAGTTTCGGTTGAGAACCGTTTTAACATCTGCATAACTCCCTGTTTTTCAAGACTTGTTTCATCTACAATTAGTAGTAAACGTTGAAGCCAAAAACCATTAAAGTCGCTGTGTAAATCACTATTCCCAAGTTTCATAGCGTTAAATTGAAATATCCAATACAATAGATTTGAGAAAGTTGTTTTACCCGTATTTTTTTCAGATGATTCAATTAAAATATAAGGTAAGTTCACATAAGGGTTTGTATAAAGAATTTGAATATAATCCAAAATAAAATCAAGGTGGTTTTCCCCGAAAATGTGCGTTAGGATATGAAAAATATTCTCGCAGTCGCCTTGTGTTGGTTTGTGTGTAATTTCGTGGTACTGATTGTAAAAACCGTTGATAACTTGCTGATAGTTAATATGTGAAGCAACTATGGTAAAATCATCATATTTGTTAATATACTTCAAAATACCCTTTGTGTAGTCGTCTGTAATGGTTGTTTTTGACAATCTTAGCAAGTCTTTGTATAATTGACCAGACTTATCAGGACGGTACACGATTTTATAATAGTCATCTCGAATACGTATGTAATTCAAAGCTACTTTTTTGAGGTTTTGCCTTTTCTTCTCTTCTTCCTGTTCCTCTTTGTTAGTTACATCCTGTTGGTTTAAATTATCTAATTTGATAATGGCACTTTCTTCGGTTTTTCCTTGTTTTTCTGGTCTGTCAAAGAGTTTTAAAAAATTGATTTTTAGCCGTTGTGTTGTCGCACAGCGGTATTTTTTTTGTCTAAAAAATGAGAGGTTTGTATCATCAAGATAGATGATACAAACCTCTTTATTTTTTCTGAAAGTCTT
Organism: Arcicella sp.; assembly: GCA_025454855.1. Taxonomy (GTDB): domain Bacteria; phylum Bacteroidota; class Bacteroidia; order Cytophagales; family Spirosomataceae; genus Arcicella. The sequence continues at coordinate 6,426 of JALONS010000245.1, read as the reverse complement.
TGGGGAATAAGTTTTCTACTTGCGAGCGTAATACATAGGTTTTACGTCCTTTAGGGTCAGGTTTGATAGTGGTTAGTACTCCATCGTTGATAAATTGATAGAATTTACCCTTGCTGATTTTTAGAATAGAGCAAACTTCTGTGGGAGTGAGGTAATCTCCTGTGGGAATGGCGGTAGATTTGGGAAGTTGGCGTTTAATTTCTGCCAAACTTGCCAAGACAAATTTCTCAAAATTTGTACTTGGTGTAAACTCTGGTATAGCATTTTGCATATCGTTGGACTTTATTAAGTTTAATTTGATATGCGAAAATATAAAAAAGAATGAATAATTCACACTTTTTTATTCAAAATGTTTGAATCGTTCATGTTTTTTATATAAAGAGCGTGAATTACAATCCAAGCTCTCTAAAAAATTTTGAAGGGTTGATTATTAAATCGAAATATCCGTGATAGTATTTTGAAAATAATTTATCTAAATCAGATATAATATCTTTTGCAGATTGATTGTCATCGTAAGAATCAATAAAATCTTTTTGAAATGTATTTGATAAATAATCAAAAATTGTAGGTGTAAGATAGACTACGTGTTTATCTGAATAATCTATGACATCAAATGGAGAAGTATTCTGAAACCCTAAATGAATGCTGAGAAACCAAATTTGAGAATTATATTTTTGTCTTAAATATTTTAATTCGGGATGCTCAATAGATAAATATTCTAAATTAAAAAGAGCGGGTGAATCATCATCAACACGAGTAAGATACCTCTTCAGAAAATAATTAGTATTTATTTCTTTATCAAAACCTTTTATCTCAGATAAAGCATTTTGAATTTCTTGTTTTAAACACCAATCAACAAAATAAGTTAATTCATAAGATTTTTGATGATAAATTTTAGGTAATTCTGATATATCGAAATTATTAGAATTTGCTTCAACATAGACATTTGCAAGCCATTTGATTAAATTCACATCTCTTGTCAAAGCCCTATCAATAATACATTCAAAAGTTTTTTTGAATGTATTATTGAAGTAATGTCCATAAGTATTAAGATTATCGAATATAACGGTTGAAGGAAGTGTATCGGTGTAATGATAAGGTATTTTACTCTTAAATTTTGTATTTTTTCTGTTGTATGTTACTTGAACATAAACAGAGTATATACTATCTCCCATCTCATCGTATTCTTTGATTGAAGTATTCAAATAATGCTTAACAGTTATTTTCTTCTCCGTTTTATGCTTCTGATATGTTCTTTTGGGTTTTACTTCCGTTTCCATTATTCCCATTTGATTTTAGAAAGTGCCTGTTTTTTCTGTTCGGGGTTGTTTTTAAAATAGCCTTGTGTAGTGGATAACATACTATGTTGCATCTCATCTTGCACTACATTGATTGGCACTAACATTGCCATTATATTGGCAAATGTGTTTCTTGCATCTTTAAACTTCGTTGCTTTCGGAACATTGGCACGCTTGGCAATGATTTTTAAAGCGGCATTAACTTTCGGGTTTGTCAATCCCTTAAAAATTGTCTTGTCATTCTCAACACTCATATATTTTCGGGCTATCATTTGAGGTTTACCGTCAAACAGTAGATATAAAAACTTTTGCCCAAACTTCTTTGTCTTATTGGCTTGATAATTAAGCTCTACGCCCTCCGATGTCTCGTGTAAGTGCGATGGTCGGATTTTATATACATCATTAAATCTAAGCCCTGTATAGCACGCAAATAGAAACATATCACGACAACGCTCTAACATAGATTCTTTCTTTTCAAAAGTCAGTTCTTCAAAACGTTGTAATTCTTCCCAAGTCAGAAAATTACTCTCAAATGGTTGCGATGATGCTTTAAAATCAAGATAAGGATTATCAATACTGGCTATATAACGATATTTGATAGCTTCTAAAACGTACTTTCTTACGTGCTTGTGATGCTTTTGTATGGTATTGAGGTGTAATTTACGTCCACTTGCTTTTTGTGCGTGTAGGAACAAATCAAATGACTGTATTAAATGATAGTTTACTTCATCAAAGCGTACATTTTCCCTAAACTTCTTAAAATACTCAAAGGATAAAAGTCTTGTTCGTAAGGAAGGTTGTTTCAAGGCTTTCTCACCGTCCAATTGTTCTTTAAAAAATTCCGTAAATGATACTTTCTTTTTCGGCAGCTCTGGAATGGGATTATCCTTTCTTTTGAAATCGTCCAAGCACCATGTTTTATGAATGGCTCTGTATTCAGATTCAAATGCTTTCAATTCTGAAATCAAAGTCTCAATGTTCCTGAGCATTAAAGTATCTTTGGGTACATTCTTCTTTTTATTCCACTGCTCTCGTGTTATTCTGTAACCTGTACTTTTATAACTTGCTTTGCCATTGTAGTACATTCTTATTTCAATAAGTCCTGTACTTTCTTTGTCATTAGAGTCTAATTGACCTCTACGGTCGAAACGTAAGCTAAAATCTGTGAATTTCGTTACCATGTTTTCCGAAGTTTTAAATGTTCGGCTCAAACTTAGTAAGGAATAGTCGGGGTACTACGGTAACAAAAACAGTAACAAACCCAATAGACTGAAATAGACTTTATAGTATTCAAAAAGGATATTTGTTACTACTTCCGAATCCCTAAAAACAACTAAAGCCCTGAAATACAGGGCTTTAAGGTGTTTTTGATGAGGTCTCGAGCGGATTCGAACCGCTGTGGAAGCTTTTGCAGAGCTCTGCCTAGCCACTCGGCCACAAGACCATCTGTATTTGATTGGGATGCAAAAGTAATACCAAAATGAATACCATAAAAGTATTTCTTGCAAAAAATAAAAAACGTTCTGTAAGTCTCTGACTCACAGAACGTTTTAATCTATAAAAAATTAGCTTATTCTGCTTTCGCTTTTTTGTCTAATTTCTTTTTCGCTTCTTCACGAGCTGAATCTTCCATTTGAGCTTTCAATGCAGAAAGAGCATCTAAGTCACCTAAGGTAGATTTTTCAGTAGAATCAGCTAATTTCTGTACATCTTTAGCTGTTTTCTTTTTCTCTTCGGCGATAACCTCTTCTTTCGCATCGTTGTAAACACGAACGTGTGAAAGTTGAATCTTGCGGTCATCTTTGTTGAATTCAGTTACTTTGAAGTCTAATTGCTCACCAACCTCAGCTACTGAACCGTCTTCTTTCACTAATTGCTTCAACGCTGAAGAACCTTCTATTCCATAAGGTAATTCCAAAGTAGCTCCTTTGTCATTTTTCGAGGTAATAGTACATTTGTGTACTGAACCTACAGTGAAAATTGACTCAAAAGTATCCCAAGGATTTTCCTCTAATTGTTTGTGTCCAAGAGCTAAACGACGGTTATCTGCATCAAGTTCTAATACGATTACATCTAATTTATCTCCTACTTTCACGAACTCAGATGGATGTTTGATTTTCTTAGTCCAAGATAAATCTGAAACGTGTACTAAACCATCAATACCTTCTTCTAATTCAAGGAATAAACCGAAGTTTGTCAAGTTACGAACCGTCCCTGTATGCTTAGAACCTAAAGCGTAACGAGCCAATAAATCTTGTTTAGTCCAAGGGTCTTCAGTCAATTGTTTAATACCCAATGACATTTTACGTTCAGAACGGTCAAGTGTTAAAACAACTGCTTCAATTTGGTCACCAACTTTCAAGAAGTCTTGTGGGTTACGCAAGTGTTGCGACCAAGACATTTCTGAAACGTGAATTAAACCTTCAACACCCTGAGTAATTTCAAGGAATGCACCGTAATCTGCTACGTTTACGATTTTACCTTTCACTTTAGAACCGATTTCAGTTGAATCAGCCAAAGCGTCCCAAGGATGTGCTTGTAATTGCTTCATACCTAACGAAATACGTTTCTTGTTTTCGTCGAAGTCCAAAACAACCACTTGGATTTTTTGGTCAAGTTTAAGCATTTCTTGTGGGTGGTTGATACGTCCCCAAGAAATATCAGTAATGTGAAGTAAACCATCAACACCACCTAAATCGATGAATACACCGAAGTTAGTCATGTTCTTGATAACACCTTCCAATACTTGTCCTTTTTCAAGGTTAGTAAGGATTGACTGACGTTGTTGTTCAAGGTCTTTCTCAATCAATACTTTGTGTGATACTACTACGTTATCGTTAGCGTGGTTGATTTTCACCACTTTAACTTCCATTTTCTTTCCAACGAAGATGTCAAAGTCACGGATTGGCTTCACATCAATTTGTGAACCTGGTAAGAATGCCTCTACACCATAAATATCCACGATAAGACCACCTTTTGTACGACGTTTTACGAAACCATCAATGATAACATCTTGTTCAAGAGCATCTTCAATGTTTTTCCATGCTGTCATTACTTTAGCTAACTTACGAGAAAGAATCAATTGACCTGATTTGTCTTCTTGGTTTTCTACGTAAACATCAACTACATCGCCCACTTTCAAGTCAGGCATATCTCTAAATTCTGAAGTTGGTACTAAACCATCAGATTTGAAACCGATGTTTAAGATAACTTCACGGTCAGTAATCCCTACGACCGTTCCTTTTACTACTGCTTTCTCAGTAACTTGGTTTAAAGTTCCTTCGATTAGAGCCTCCATTTGAGCTCTCTGCTCGGCAGAATAACCACCACCGATACCTTTTGTGCCGACTAAGTCCCAGTCGAAATCTGCTAATTGATTAGCCATGTGTGAATAAAAAACCCTGTTTACATCTTCGCCTCGGGCAAAGGGCAAAGAAATTTAGTGAAATACCCATTTTAATTGGGGGTGCAAAGATACAAGAAATTTGTTAATTGTTTGAAAATGAGGGAGAAAATTTTTAAAAAGTAGGACAGGATTCCACCCTGTCAACAACTCTCGACAATATGACAGGATAGAATCCTGTCTTACTTTTCCACCGCTTTTTTTACAAAGTAACCTAATCCTAAAATTGACCCTCCGATAAGTCCTAAAATTAACATTTGAGATAAATTCCCTTCGCTTGGATGTTCAATAAGCCTTTTTATTTCTTGGGCTTGTGTGCCAATCCAAATAGAAAGAAGTGTACGAGGAAGCATTCCGATGAAACCAGCCGTCAAGAAATTACGTAGTTTAGTTCCAGAAAACGAAAACAATACATTGGTAACCGCAAATGGTAATACGGGCGACAGACGAGCCAATAGGATAATTTTAAATTCGTCTTTTTGCAAATTTTCTAAGACTTGTTTGACTTTAGGTTTTTCAGAAATAATTTGTAGAAAACGTCCCCCATCAATCATTTGGGCAATTTTAAAACCAATGAAGGAAGCTATCCAGTAACTCAAAGCAAGGGGTAAAAAGGCTTGCCAACCTAAAAAATAGCCACTCAATAAAGCGATAAAAGTGGTGGGAGTGAGAGCAAAAGCCATCGTAAAACAGCTTATCAAAAATACAATTATCCAGTCTTGGAAAGTAAAAGTCTGTATTTCCTGTTCGTGCGTAATAATCCAATAACTGATGGATGAACTAACCAACAAAGGCATTAATCCTAAAAAGAAGGTGTAAAGTAAAGTAAATGAGTTTTTACGAATAAAATCAAGCATGAGTGGTTGTTATTGGTTACTGGTTATTGGAAAATTAGTTTCAAGAAATTTGAGAAAACAATAAACATATTTTCTAACCCTTAATTACCAATAACTAATTCCCCAATAACCAATTTCCCTAATCAAAATTCATTAAATTTAAGTGGCAGTAAATCTCCGATAGAATCGGTGATAAGTATTTGATTATCTGACCCCAGCATCAATAATCTGATGGACTGTTTTTGACGATTTTCGTATTCTAACATTGCCTGACGACAAGCCCCACAGGGAGGAACACCCCTGAAATTATCACCCGAACCTGGGCGAGCAATAACGGCAATGGACTTGATTTTATGATTGGGATAATTTGCCCCAATCCAAAAAATGGCAGATTGTTCCGCACATGAACCCGATGGAAAGGCAGCATTCTCTTGATTATTGGCAGTAATTATCTGGTCATCATCTAATAAAACAGCCGCACCCACATGAAATTTTGAATAAGGGGCATACGATTTATAAGTGGCTTTACGTGCTTCTGCTAAAAGTTTTTGCTCAATCGGTGTAAGTTCATTTTCATTATCGTATTTCTCAAGAGAAATTGTTAGATTAAGTTTCTGCATATCAATTCATTAGTTAATCGTTTATCAAGATTTTAAGATGGGGAAATTGATAACTAAATTCAATTGATAATAGTTCAATATCTTGTTGTTATAATTTTTGTCGTATTTTCAAGATTAAATTTCTCTGAATTGTACTATTAATTCAAAATAATGTATAATTTAGACTTCTAATACAAGTATCAAAGTATGAAACCTCATCTTTACATAATCATATTATCACTATTTGCACTGCTAACAAGCTGTGAGATAAACGATTATGTACAACCAAC
>JALONS010000244.1 GCA_025454855.1 Arcicella sp. | reverse complement strand
AACTTAATCCAATCCAACAAAACTACCTCTTTTTAGCAAAAAATCTCATAAAAATCCAAAAACAGCATTGTTAATCTGAAATTTACCGAGTAATTTTGCACCTTGAAATGGAAAGGTAAGATGTACTAAGTCCAAAGTATTAAGTCTCAAGTAAAATAAAACAACATATTATTCTGTTTTTGAACAACCTACTTAATACCTAACTACTTGATTCCCAATACCCCATTCAAAGGATTAATAAGCATAATCAGATAACAAAATCACAATACAAATGGCAAATGCAGTCAATAAAGGAAAGGTTGCTCAAGTAATCGGACCGGTTGTGGATGTGAGCTTCGAGGGTGCAGACTCTCATCTCCCCGCAATTTTGAATGCCTTGGAGGTTACAAAAGCCAACGGCAGTACAGTTATTCTTGAAGTACAACAACACTTAGGTGAAGACCGTGTACGTACCATTGCGATGGACGGAACCGAAGGACTTCAGAGAGGTCAGGAGGTAATAGACAGAGGACAACCTATGTCAATGCCAAGTGGTGAAAGTATCAAAGGTCGTCTTTTCAACGTAGTTGGTGAGGCAATTGATGGTATCGCTCAACCTAAGTCTGCTAAAGGTTTGCCTATTCACCGTCTTGCTCCTAAGTACGACGAATTGGCTACTTCAACTGAAGTACTTTTCACGGGTATCAAAGTAATTGACTTGCTTGCTCCTTATGTAAAAGGTGGTAAAATTGGTTTGTTTGGTGGTGCGGGTGTTGGTAAAACCGTATTGATTATGGAGCTTATCAACAACATTGCAAAGGCTTATGAAGGTCTTTCTGTATTTGCTGGTGTGGGTGAGCGTACCCGTGAGGGTAATGACCTTTTACGTGAGATGATTGAATCAAACGTAATTCGTTACGGTGAAGATTTCAAACACGCTATGGAACAAGGACAGTGGGATTTATCTAAAGTAGATGAAGAAGCCCTTAAAACTCCTTTCTGGTTTGACGGTTGCTGAGTATTTCCGTGATGCTGAAGGAGAAGACCAAGGACGTGATATTCTTTTCTTCATTGATAATATCTTCCGTTTTACGCAGGCAGGTTCTGAGGTATCAGCCCTTTTGGGTCGTATGCCATCAGCGGTAGGTTATCAACCAACCCTTGCTACGGAAATGGGTGCCATGCAAGAGCGTATTACTTCAACAAAAAGAGGTTCAATTACATCGGTACAAGCAGTTTATGTACCTGCCGATGACTTAACTGACCCTGCTCCTGCCACTACGTTTACGCACTTGGATGCTACTACGGTACTTTCTCGTAAAATTGCCGAATTAGGTATCTATCCAGCCGTGGACCCATTAGATTCAACTTCACGTATTCTTTCGGCGGCTGTATTGGGTGATACTCACTACAACACTGCACAAAGAGTAAAAGAGATTCTTCAACGTTATAAAGAATTACAAGATATTATTGCCATCTTGGGTCTTGATGAACTTTCAGAAGAAGATAAATTGGTAGTATCACGTGCAAGACGTGTACAACGTTTCTTGTCACAGCCATTCTTTGTGGCTGAGCAGTTTACAGGTTTGAAGGGTGCATTGGTAGATATTAATGATACCATTAAAGGTTTCAATGAAATCATTGATGGAAAATATGACCACCTTCCAGAAGCAGCCTTCAACTTAGTAGGTAGTATTGAAGATGCCATCGCCAAAGGTGAAAGATTAGTAGCAGAAGCAGCAAAATAATACAGTTATCAGTTATTAGTTATCAGTTATCAGAAAACGATTATTAGTATCTACCAATCATTATTTCTTGATAACTGTTTACTGATAACTGTTTACTGATAACTGACATGATATGAACTTAGAAATTATCACTCCCGATAAAAAAGTGTTTTCTGGCGAAGTAGAGGTTGTTACTCTACCTGGTACAGATGGTTCTTTTCAAATCTTGAAAGACCACGCTGCCATCGTTTCAACGTTGGGCAAAGGCACTTTATCTGCCGATAAACAAGATTTTACCATTGATGGTGGCGTTGTGGAGGTTCTCAACAACAAAGTTTTGGTTTTAGCAGAAGCAGTATTGTAATTTCGTAGTACAGGAACACGTTCCTGTGAACGAAAAGAAACCACAAGTTCTTCGGAATTTGTGGTTTTTTGTTTTAATTGATACATTTGTTAAAAATCATCCGAATCCTTACTTTAAATGACCATTCTCAATACTTTTGAACCCAGCACAATTCAAATTCTTACGGAAAGAATTGATAAACTTCATGCACAGAGTATCCCGCAGTGGGGAAAGATGGATGTAGGACAAATGCTGGCACATTGTTGCGTAGCCTACGACCAAGTTTTCGACCCAAATACTAAGCGTTCGTCTCTGCCCGTCAGGTTTATGTTGAAACTATTATTGAAAGGTAGATTAACAGATGCTACCACGCCATACAAGAAAAATTCAGGTACTGCACCCGCTTTTTTGATTACCGATGCCCGTGATTTCAACGTTGAAAAAGCACGCCTTTTGGCTTATTTACAGCAAGTTCAACAATTAGGAGCAACGTATTTTCACCAAAAAGAATCTAACTCTTTAGGTAAATTAACGGCTGAAGAATGGAATAATTTATTTTATAAACACCTCGACCACCATCTCACACAGTTTAACGTATAGCTTTTTCGATTAATCATTTAATATCCTAACTTTGTTGTCTCATTCAATCTATCCACAAAATCATGCTATATTATTTATTTGATTACTTAGACAAGCACTTTAATTTACCCGGTGCTGGACTTTTCCAATACATCACTTTTAGGGCATTTGCAGCTACGGTTACTTCGCTGGGAATTGCCGCTATTTGGGGGAAAACGGTCATTAGTTTTCTTAGAAAATTACAAATTGGCGAAGACATTCGAGACTTAGGTTTAGAAGGGCAAATGCAAAAAAAAGGAACACCTACTATGGGTGGTTTTATCATTTTGTTATCACTGCTTGTACCTACTTTATTGTTTGCCAAACTTCATAATATTTATATTATTCTTTTGTTAGTAACTGCCGTTTGGTTGGGTGGAGTAGGTTTTTTAGATGATTATATTAAAGTTTTCAAGAAGAATAAAGAAGGGCTTTCGGGTAGATTCAAGATAATTGGACAAATTGGATTAGGCTTAATAGTGGGACTTACGATGTGGTTTAATGATGACATAAAAGTACGTTTTTATGAGAAAGCTAAAATTGCGACTAATATTGGAGAAGTACAAAAGTTTACAGATTCGAAATCTTTGATTTCAACCGTACCATTTTTGAAAAATAATCAGTTTGATTACAGCTATTTAATTCCTGATTTCTTAGGACTCGACCATTACGCATGGGTCGTTTACGTGATTGCTGTCATCTTTATCATCACAGCGGTATCAAATGGAGCTAACATCACCGATGGAATTGATGGTTTAGCGGCTGGAACTTCGGTGATTATTGGTATTGGTTTGGCGGTGTTGGCTTATGTATCCGGAAATAAAGTTTTTTCTCAGTATCTCAACGTGATGTTTATTCCTAACTCGGGTGAACTGGCAGTCTTCTGTGCAGCCTTCGTAGGAGCTTGCGTAGGTTTCTTGTGGTATAACTCATATCCTGCACAGGTTTTCATGGGTGATACTGGCAGTTTGATGTTGGGCGGAGTTATTGCTACGCTTGCCATCGTGATACGCAAAGAATTATTAATACCCGTATTGTGCGGAATTTTCTTGGTTGAAAATTTATCAGTAATTATTCAAGTGAGCTACTTTAAATACACCAAGAAAAAGTACGGAGAAGGCAGACGTGTATTTTTGATGTCTCCGTTACACCATCATTTCCAGAAAAAAGGTTATCACGAAGCTAAGTTGGTTACTCGTTTCTGGATTATTTGTATCTTGCTGGTGGTGGTTTCATTGGTAACGTTGAAATTGAGATAAACGCTAATATTCACTAATCGCCAAATTAGGATTTTAACATTTGCTCGTAGCCAATTCATTTTTATTACCTACGATAAAATCAAGACTTCGGTTTGAAGAAATTCAGATTGAAGTCTTTTTTATTTGAAAAAAAACTAAAATTTTTTTTCAAATAGGTTAAAATTTTTGGCACGGATATTGTTTTAGTTTAGACATCGCCAAAGTAGGATTTTAAAAAAGTAACCAACCATGAAAAACATTAAATCTTTGCTAACATCGGGGCTAATTGTTGCTTCAGTAGCTTTTGTAAATGCTTCAAATTCTTTCAATATTTTTCGTAAGGTAGAAACCAACGATACCAAGAAGGGTACATTGGCTGTTCCTGCGAATAGACCATCAGCTAATCACTTAGAAAAAAATACAAATGCCAAAATGATGGCAAAGCAATTGGCAAAATCTGCTTCTGCTTCAGCTATTTTAGGTAAAACTTCGGATGTTTTAGAGCGTTATGGCTATCATTCATCAACAAACGGAACATTTTTTAGCAGTACAGAAGGTGCAGTAGCGGGTTCACCTACCGAAGCCGTAGCCATTATTTCAATGTCACGTTCTGAAAGAGGAGATGTTGTGAGAGTAAAAGTGGAGTCAAACAAGGATTTACAAGTATTTTTGAATACTGAATCAGGAATGGGAGTACCCTTTGAAGTGATGAATCTTGGTGATAATGAGATATTTATCTCGCCTTCATACACGCTTCCAAATGGTGATTACACTATCAGATTAAAGTCAAAAGCAGGTGAAAAGAAGTTGAAATTGAAAGTAGAACAAAGAGAGTTTTTAGGAAAAAAATAAATATTAAGAGGGTCAGTTAAGCTCGCAAAATATTAAAAATATATATTTAGGTTAGGTAATAGTTTACAAAGTCGGTGGTCGGGGGGCTGCCGATTCTTGTTGTTAGAGAGAATAAAAAATCCATCTTACGGTTGTAGGATGGATTTTTTGTTTGTAATAATGTCTTTCAATTAAGCATAAAAGGATTCTTTACCCAATTTAATTACCAAAAGGGCATAGAAAATAGCACGATATTTATTACGATTTGAAGCTCCTAATTGTTCTACAACGCTACTGATAGCATCATCTAATTCGGGTCCATCAGTTAAACCTAATTTACCAATAAGGAAGTTATTTTTCACACGGGCAAGTTCTTCGGGGTCAGAAGAAGAAACTTTTGATGAATCAGCGTTGTAAATAGAAGGTCCCAAGCCTTTAGCTACTGCTGATAAAAGATTTGCATCGATAGAGATGCCTAATTTGCTAAGTTCACCTTGATAGGTTTCAATAGCTTCATCGAATTTGCTCATTGTTTTTTGTTTATTTAGGTAATTAATTTGAAAAATGCGAATGAAGTTTTAAAAGATGTGTTTGTTATATATTACCGAAAGTAATAAATTATTCTTTAAAAGTCCAAATTTACTGAATTGAAATGAGTAACAGGTTAATTAAATTAGGCTTAACGGTGTTTAATGATGGTTTCATAATCTTTACTTTTCAAATCAGAAGCTACACTTTCGGCTTCAGTTTTTGTGAATAATCCCGCACTGACCACACTCATCGAAGACTTTGAGAAGATATAGGCGTTTTCGTACCCAATTGTTCTCAACTTTTTTACTTCTCTGTTCGCATTATTTTTTTCGCTAAACATTCCAATTATCACGTCAAAATCACCCACAGGCGTTTTTGAAGCAGTTTCTTCACTTGGTTTTGCTACAGGAGTTTCTACTTTTACGGTGTCGCCCACCCATCCCTGCATAGAATCAGACGGAACAGCCGTAACCAAAGCAGTAGTATCAGCTGGTTCATCCGCTAAAAAATTAGGGTCTTTGAGTGGATTACCATTTTGACGGATAAAAATCTCGGCTACTAATATGCCTAATCCTAAGAAAACGAAGGAAAATAGTACGAATAGTAGGTTTTTAAGCCAATTCTTCATATTGTTAGGTTGATATATTCATGCGAATTTATCATTTCTATTCAAATAACGATACGACCATTCGTAAAAACTTAATGTAAAAGGATATTCGAGAGGAAACTAATTCGTAATTTTAGCGTTATTTTGAATATTATAAACCAGTATTTTAATAAGAATAAATAATAAAGACGATGTTTAAGTTTCTGATTATACTCGCTGTTATCTTTTATATATTACCCAAATTGATAAAATGGGCATTAAAAGGCTTTATTGTAACCCAAGTAAATAAAGCTCAGGCAGATATGCGGCAATCGCAAAAAGCGTACCAAAGTCAAAAAAGGCGAGAAGGAGAGATAGATATTGATTACGTTCCGAAAAAAAATGGAAAAAATTCAGAAAATTTTGGGGGTGGCGAATACGTAGATTATGAGGAAGTGAAATAATTTTTTGAAGTTTTCGTGTAAATCATTGGCACGGCTCAAAGCCGTGCCAATGACAAATATTACTCCTTCGCTGATAATCGAACGGAGGTTTTATCCAATAATTTAGCCGTTTTTACTAATTTCAAAAACTCTGCTCTGTAACCTTCTGCATCTTTTCCCATCGCATTTTTGCTCAATTCAATCATTTGGTCGTAGTTCGCAGAACCTTTAAAATCAGAGTTTCGGAGTAATAAACCAAAACCTGCCACAGCGGCTGAAAATCTAAAATCATCCGAAGTTTTCTCCAATGCCACGTGCGTATCTTTTACTACCTCTTCCATTTGCACACTTTTGTCGGCATCGGGTTTTTTGTATCTGATTTTTACGGTGCAAACTTCATTAGAATTATTACCTACAAGGGTACTGCTGAATTGCTGATATTTTAATTTATCGGGTAAAAAGGCACTTTCCACGCCCGCAGGAATGACTTCATAGATGGCGGTTACACTATGTCCAGACCCCATTTCGCCTGCATCTTTTGCATCATTCTTGAAATCCTCATTGGCTAAAGCTCTATTTTCATAACCAATTAAACGGTAGGCTTTTACGTATTTTGGGTTAAATTCCAACTGCAATTTTACATCTTTGGCTACCGTAAAAAGTGTTCCCCCAAATTCTTTTACGAATACTTTTTCGGCTTCTAATAAATTATCAATATAGGCGTAATTTCCATTTCCTTTATCAGACAAAGTTTCCATTTTTGAGTCCTTATAATTACCCATCCCGAAACCCAATACAGAAAGAAAAATACCCGATTTTCGTTTGTTTTCAATCAGTTTTTCCAAGTCTTCGTTACTTGAAACGCCCACGTTAAAATCACCATCGGTGGCTAAAATCACTCGATTATTTCCACCTTTTACAAAATTATCTAATGCCGTTTTGTAGGCTAATTCAATACCAGCCCCACCCGCTGTGGAACCATCTGCCGATAAATTTTCTAAAGCATCCTTAATTTTATTTTTTTCTTTGCCCGAAGTAGGAGGGAGAACCAATCCTGCCGCTCCTGCATATACTACAATCGCTACGTGGTCTTGTTCTCGGAGTTGGTCAGTTAGTAATTTGAAGGCGGTTTTTACAAGGGGTAATTTATTGGGGTCTGACATTGACCCTGAAACGTCAATAGAGTTCTTTCAAAAGTTATTTATTATCCATATTTAAGATAGCGGCGAACAGATTAAATCTTAACCCAAAACGCTTTCTCCGATTTCGATACTTTG
>JALONS010000243.1 GCA_025454855.1 Arcicella sp. | reverse complement strand
AACTTTCCAACGAAAAATATTAAGTTTGGGCATATTACAACGACACGAAAAACAGTTTTCAGGAAAAGCCCACAAAGCTCCGTTTTTGTATAGCTTTGGCGAGAGCTTGTGAGTTTATGAGTTAAAAGTTTATGAGTTTAGAGTTCATGAGTTTAATGTTTATGAGTTCAGAGTTAAAAGTTTACGGAATTATAAAGAATTTAGCACAAGGTAAAAAAACATCAAAGATTAACCGCTGACGGGGTTTTCAACCGCCGTCAGGGTCAATTAACTAACCCTGACGACGGTTAAGAAACCTCGTCTGCGGTTATGTGCCAAATAGTTTATAGTTTCGAAAGTTTATGTGTAGAGTTGAATTACGATTTCTAACGAACTTGGTAATACAACCCATTTTGCTATTCTCATCATCATAGCCACCCTCCCAATTTTCACTATCATCGCCATTGTTAATTATCGTTATTCTTAAAAACAAAAAAACGCCTAAAGCAATGCAATAGACGTTTTGGTATCACCTAACCACTAAATATAATTTTGTCAAATGATTTATATTTTCATTTGTTCTTAAAATTTCGCTTTAAATCTCGCTGATTCTAATTGAGCTTGTTTCCCTTCAGAATTGTTGGCAATGATAATAAGTTCACCTTCAATTTCATCCTCAGTCAATTTGATAATATTTACTCTACCTACTCCATTTTTCAAACCTTCTTCATTAGCCAAAGTAGTTTGATAAAAATTACTTTCTTCTCGGTACAAATTAACATCCTTGATGAGATTCCCCACGTTTTGAAAATCCCCTTCGCCAGGTATGAAGAAAGTACCTTTGCTTTCCACACCGTAGAGTTTCACAAAAACAGATTCAGCCGAGTTATTATCAGTTGTAACAATCGTAATAACAGTTACACCACGTTCGGAGGTTTTCCTTACTTTTACTTTATCAGAATATAACTTATGACTATCGTTATCCTCAAAACTAATTTTACCTGAAAAATAACCCATTGATGCTCTCTCTGCTGCCTCTAAATTTTTGCTGTAAGTAATAGCAGTTACTACCAAAAGGAGTAACGCTGATATAATTACAAGCGGATTATTTTTAAGCACTTTTTTCATAAGGTTTATATTAACAACAATAATACGGACAACTATTTGCGGATTGATAAAATTAAAAGTTGTACTTTTCCTATATTTTCACCACAAAAATACACTCTTTTAATGATGAAGTCAATAATTACCGAAATTTCTTAATATTCAAAGTTATTAAACGGTCATAAAATTGATTAGTGTAGGATTAAATGTTTTGGTGCAATTTATAGTACGATGATATTTACACAAATTACTTACCAAAAATTTATCGTCCATTCGTTTAGACGCAAATGATTCTTAAAAGGTTGTACTGCCTAACAGAAATATTTTGAACAATTATCATTTTGCTCTTTTCACTGCTTTTTAAGTGCTGGAAGTGATATTTTGTTTTCGGGGATATTCAAAACGTACTTTATCCCTAAATTATAGACGTATATACTCCGTTAGGTCACGTGAAATCCAAAAATATCGGTAGTTAAATACATTTTTTGAAGAGCATTAATTTGTACAATTTTAAGATTAGTTTGCATCAAAGTTCTCTTTCTTGAGTAACTAAACAAATTTGATTAACGCCCTGTTAATCTGATAGTTTCAATATCGTGTTTGAAATTAATTCTTTGTAAATTTGTATCAGTTTTTGAAAAATAATACCCCTTTTTCTCCTAAAATGAAGATAAACTTTCAGTATCAAGAAAAATTTGAGAATCGCCATAATAATTCCGATGTTAAAGACCGCAAGGCAATGCTCGAAACTATTGGAGTCGATTCTATCGAAACACTCATCAACCAAACAGTTCCCCCCGCTATTCATTTATCTAAACCACTGAATTTACCAGAGGCTAAATCTGAAGCCCAATTTTTGAAGGATTTCAAGAAAATGGCTCAGATGAATGATACTTTCAAGTCGCACATTGGTATGGGTTATTACGATACTTATACACCCACCGTGATTTTGCGAAATATTCTTGAAAATCCAGCGTGGTACACGGCTTATACGCCTTACCAAGCTGAAATTGCTCAAGGACGTTTAGAGATGTTATTGAATTACCAAACAATGGTCATCGACCTCACGGGTATGGAAATTGCCAATGCTTCTCTTTTGGATGAAGGAACGGCAGCCGCTGAAGCCATGACCATGTTGCACGGACAGAGAAAGGGAGCAAAGAAAAATGCTGAAACGTTTTTTGTATCTGAACTTTGCCATCCACAAACAATTGATGTACTAAAAACTCGTGCTACGCCGCTTGGTATTGAAATCCTCGTGGGTGACCACCGCAAAGTGGATTTGACCCAAGAGAAAATTTACGGAATGATTGTCCAATATCCTGCTTCGGACGGACAGTTATTTGATTATACATCCCTCATTGAATCCGCTCATGAATTAGGTATCAATGTGGTGGTAGCTTCTGATTTATTGGCACTTACTTTACTCAAATCACCAGGTGAGATGGGGGCAGACGTAGTAGTGGGAACATCGCAACGTTTTGGTGTTCCTATGGGTTTTGGAGGTCCTCACGCCGCATTTTTTGCTACAAAAGAGGAGTTCAAACGCCATCTTCCAGGTCGTATTATTGGGGTATCAGTTGATGCCGAAGGGAATCGGGCTTTGCGTATGGCATTACAAACTCGTGAGCAGCACATTCGTCGTGAAAAAGCCACTTCCAATATCTGTACCGCTCAAGTTTTGTTATCAGTAATGGCATCGGCTTATGCCATTTATCATGGTCCAGAAGGTTTGAGAGCTATTGCAGAGCGAGTACACGGTTTAACGAAATTAACGGCTTTAGCACTGCAAAAATTAGGCTATACCATTGAAACCAGTGCTTATTTTGATACCATCAAAGTAAATATTGGTGAAGATGAAACTTTCTTGAAAAAAGAGGCTTTAGCCAATGGTATTAATTTTAGATACTACGAAGACTACCAATACATCGGTATTTCTTTGGATGAAACCTGTACCGTTGAAGATGTACAGAATATTGTTTCAGTTTTCGAGAAAATCGGGAGAGCAGAAGTAGAAATATCTTCCCTTTTTGCTCAAGTGGATTTTGCTTTTGGTAATACTTTCAAACGTACTTCTGATTATTTAACGCATCCCGTTTTCAATAGCTATCACTCAGAACATGAGATGCTTAGGTATTTGAAACAATTAGAAAACAAAGACCTCTCAATGGTACACTCTATGATTTCGTTGGGGTCTTGTACCATGAAATTGAATGCTACCACCGAAATGATTCCTGTAACGTGGGCGGAGTTTGGCAACGTTCATCCGTTTGCTCCTAAGAATCAAGTACAAGGTTATACTGCCATGATTGGCGACCTGAACGATTGGCTTTGTGAAATTACGGGTTTTGCGGCTATGTCGTTTCAGCCAAATTCTGGAGCTCAGGGTGAATACGCTGGTTTGATGGTAATTAGAGCGTACCATGAGTCTCGTGGAGATTTCCATCGCAACGTAGCCTTAATTCCTTCTTCGGCACATGGTACAAATCCTGCTTCAGCAGTGATGGCAGGCATGAAGGTAGTAGTAACGAAATGTGATGAAAATGGTAATATTGATTTGGTTGATTTAAGAGAAAAGGCTCAACAAAATGCTGATTACCTTTCATGTTTGATGGTGACGTATCCTTCAACGCACGGTGTTTTTGAAGAATCAATCAAAGAAATTTGTGCGATGATTCACGAATTTGGCGGACAAGTTTACATGGATGGGGCTAATATGAATGCTCAAGTTGGTTTGACTTCCCCAGCAACTATTGGGGCAGATGTTTGCCACTTAAATTTACATAAAACATTCTGTATTCCGCACGGTGGCGGAGGACCTGGCATGGGACCTATCGGCGTAGCTAAGCAGTTAGTGCCGTTTTTACCAAACCATGCGGTGGTTGATAAAGTAGGGGGAAAGAGTGGAATCTCGGCAGTTTCGGCAGCACCTTACGGGTCGGCTTCTATTCTCACTATCTCGTATGCGTACATTGCTATGATGGGCGGTGATGGTTTAACCCGTGCTACGGAAATCGCAATTTTGAACGCTAATTACATCAAAGCACGCTTGGAAGGACATTACCCAGTGCTTTACACAGGCTCGCAGGGACGTTGTGCCCACGAGATGATTTTAGATTGTCGTCCTTTTAAAATGTCGGCTGGGGTTGAAGCAGAAGATATTGCCAAGCGTTTGATGGATTACGGTTTTCATGCTCCAACTTTGTCCTTCCCAGTGGCAGGAACATTGATGGTTGAGCCAACAGAATCCGAATCAAAAGCAGAATTAGACCGTTTTTGTGATGCGATGATTGCTATTCGAGAAGAGATTGCAGCTATTGAAAACGGAATGGCAGATAAAGATAAAAATGTTTTGAAATACGCTCCTCATACGCAAGCAGTAGTTTTATCTGAAAATTGGGACAGACCTTATACCCGTGAAAAGGCAGTTTTTCCTTTGGGTTATGTGAAAGCCAACAAATTTTGGCCTACCGTTTCCAGAATTGATTCTGCTTACGGAGACCGTAATTTAGTTTGTAGCTGTTTGCCGATTGAAGAGTACGCTACCGCTGAATAATCAGAGGTATATAACGATATACTAAGCAAAAAGCGATTTGCAAAAAGAGCGAACGAGTAAGTCTCTAACAATCAACTATTTATGTTATGTCTATTTTGCAAATCTAAATCGGTTACATATAAAAGCCCCCGTTTCAACTGAAATGGGGGCTTTTTTGTAAATTATATCTATTTTGAGTGTTTGAAAAAGCGAATGGGAAAGTTTTTACAACTCTAAATCAATAATACGTAAAAAATTACTGCCCCCCCCGAACAATAGTCACATACCCCGTGAGGGTTGGGATGGTATCACCCGTTTTTATCACATAGTAATAGGTGCCTAACGGTAGATAATCATTATCTTTTTTACCCGTGAATGGAATTTCCCCAACGGTTAAAAACCTTCACTTCGGCATCGGGGTAATCTTCAATACCGTCTAATTCCCAAACTTCATTGATGCCGTCTTCGTTGGGTGTAAATCCAGTAGGAATCTGAATTTTTGTTTTTACCATTATTAAAATCGTATCTTGATTAGTACAACCACTGGAAAGGGAAGTTGCCTGTAAAATATACTGAGTAGTGGCATTAGGAGAAGCAATTGGGCGTGGATTAACGCCACTGCTCAGTCCTGCGGTAGGAAACCATTGAACGGTCAAGTCGTTGTTGTAACTACCTGTAATAGAGCTTTTTATGCTAACAGTATCGCCTTTAAAAATAGTAATATCATTACCGAGCCGTACTTTGGGGGTTAAGTCCACGTAGGCAATTCTTGTTTTTCGAGTGGCACAGCCAAAGTCATTGGTATAAGTATAAACAACGGGCGAAGGACCATACCCTGCCAATAAAGGCGAGTAAGTTGTACCCGAAATTCCCCTACCCGTGAATACACCCTTAACAGCATCATAAGGTTGTACATAAGGAGCAAGATTTATTTTGTTTCCCCCCGTTCCACAGGTGGGATTGATAGTATCGAAGCGTACAGGTGTCAAAGGATTTACCGTTAGCTTCAGCGTATCTGACATTTTTTTACATCCTTTACCATCCGTTACTTCTACTCGGTAAATACCAGAGTTTAATACTGAATATTTAGCATCATTACTTCTTTGTACAGACGTATTATTCTGTTGCCAATCATAGCTATAAGTGCCAAATTCGCTGGCTTTCAGATTGATAGAATCTCCTTCGCAAATAACCTTTTTACCCTTAATATTCGTAATAATTGCTTCAGGAAGTGGATTTACAATTACATCAGCTACTAAATCGTACTGACAAAGCCCCGAAAGTTGGGTCATTCTTACGTTGTATTTACCCGTTTTAGTGGCTTGGATAAAAACGTTTCTGATGGTTAGGGTATCGGTATTATTCCTCGTCCAGAGATACAAATAATTCCCTGCATTAAATGCCGTTCCATCGTCTTTTTGTACTTGTAAAGTAGCTCCGTTGGGATTTTCACAAATCTCTACGGCATCGGGCGTAACCTTAAATTTATCGCCTGGTTTTACCGATACAATGGTTTTTTCAGAAGTGGTTGAACCACTACAACCCTGTTTGTAACTAATGATAACGGTATATTTCCCTGCTTCCGTTACTTTCAGTTTGAAGGTTTCGGCATTGGCAATATTATTATCATCTTTCTGCCATTGGTATTGATAATTATTATCTTGTTTGGTGGCTAACTCTACAAAACCAAATTCGCAGATGTCAATTGTGGCTAATTGAGTGGTTGTAGGTACGGGAGCATCTTTAAATATATTAGGTTTTGGCGGAGGAGCTGTACAGTCAATTACCTTCAATTGAAAATCTCTTCGAACCCTACCGATTACCACGCCATCACGAAGTTCTTCTACCAGAACAGAAAAAACGTAAAGTCCTAACTGATTGGAAGTTACGCTAATAATACCATTGGCATCAATACTCATAGCGGGGGTACTCGGGATAGCAGAATTAGCATCATAGCCATTCGACCAACTGATGAGTGGATAGTTGGATGAAGGACGTGGTGATGGAGCAGGATTACCCGGTCCACTAAACCCGTTGTAAGGCGTTACGAAGGAATACCGAAGTTGGTCGCCGTCGGCATCAATAGCTCCGTTATCAAAGCTGAAAGGTTGTCCTCTACAAATATATTCTCCGTTGGGAGCTACAAATTTGGGAGAGGAGTTTTTAAATTCACTGCCCGAGGCATCTTTCAAAGCAGGAAACTCAAGGTAAAATAACATACCTGCATTCAACGAATTAGTGATGTTGTCCGCCGCATTTCTACAACACCTATCCCATACGATGTAATAGCCTGCGGGGTCATTGTATAGGTTAGGGTCAAGGTATAAATTTTCTGTAAATGAAATAATTGATACGTTCAAGCCCTGACTGGTAGCACAATTTTCGTTAGTATAGACAAATGGAGTACCTGATAAATTATAGCTAACCAGCGTTATTGCTTTCATCAGTTGGTTATTACTTTTTCGATAAATGGCAACTTGTAAATTGTTATCCGCTGCTGTAACCGCCCGACGAGCCTTATCGAAAAATAGATTCAATTTCAACTCATAATACCCTACCGTTCCAGTATTATTCAGCTCGAAATTACCCCCCAAGATATGGTTACTCCAAGCTACTTTACTGGTAGAAATCAATAAAACCCACAAAACAATACGGTAAATTTTACTCATAATCCTTACAATAATTTTAAAGTTCTACTTCAAATTTGAGAATACACTTATGATTATGTATTAGGGTAGTAAGTTTACGTTGAATAACAGAAAGTTTAACAGAGATGTTATTTAAAATGACCTTTAAAGTAAGTAAGGATGGGTTGGATATTAAATTTACTCAAAAAGATGTATTTTCACAAAAGATTTTTAATTGGTAAACGGTACAGGGTAAACGGTGAAAGGTTGAGACTACGAAAATATTGACTAATAATTTCACCTTTGGAGTATATAACGGTTATTTTTAATCAAAAGTATGTGATTAATTATGTTTCCCGAATAAAACCGTTCACTGTTTACTCTGTACCGTTTACCGATAGAAAACCGTTCACCCTTGACCGTTCACCGTTTACTTTTTATTATGCAAACTCATTTTTTTGATACCCGTATAGAATACCTCAAGGGCGTAGGCACTTCAAGGGCTTTATTATTGAATACGGAACTACAAATTTTTACTTACGGTGACCTCATTCAATATTATCCTTTTCGGTACGAAGACCGCACTAAATTTCATCAAATCGCTGAATTGTACGATGGGATGGAATCTGCCCAAATTAAGGGGCGACTCCGTTTCGTTGAGAGAATAGGAGAGGGGCATAAAGCTCGTTTGACGGGACAGTTTTCGGATGGATCAGGTACAATGGAATTGGTTTGGTTTCAGGGAGTTAGCTTTTTAGAGAAAAATCTGCGAGCAGGAGCTGAATACGTTATTTATGGTAAACCCGCTTTTTTTCAGGGTCGTCCGCAGATGCAGCACCCCGAAATGGAACTACTCAATCCTGACAATGAAAAAGGGGGATATTTCCAACCTGTGTATGGGCTGACTGAAAAACTTCGAAAACGTTATGTGGACTCGAAGGTCATTGCCAATATGCAACGCAATCTGCTCGACCAAGCATACGCACACATTCGGGAAACTTTGCCTGATGATTTAATCCAAAAATACCGTTTGGTCTCGAAACGGGATGCTGTTTACAACATTCACCTGCCACAGTCGGAGGCGTGGTTGCATCAAGCTAAACGTCGGCTAAAATTTGAAGAGTTGTTTTATAATCAGTTACGGCTCATAAAGCAAAAGTTACTGCGGAGAGTAGATTACAGCGGACAAGTCTTTAACAGTGCTGCTTTAGTAACGGATTTCTACAAAAATCACTTACCGTTTGACTTAACAAACGCTCAGAAAAAAGTAATTCGGGAGATTTTTGAAGATATGAAATCGGGAAAACAAATGAACCGATTATTACAAGGAGATGTGGGTTCGGGCAAAACCATCGTAGCATTTATTTGTATGCTTTTGGCGATTGATAACAAGGCTCAGGCGTGTATTATGGCTCCTACCGAAATTCTCGCCCAGCAACATTATGATGGACTCAAAGTTTTTGCAGATATGCTGGGCGTAACGATTCAGAAACTCACGGGGTCGGTGCGAAAAAAACAACGAGAAGTAATTCATGAAGGGTTACGCAGTGGAGCTTTAAAAATCATCGTGGGTACGCACGCTTTGCTCGAAGATAACGTACAATTCCAGAATTTGGGACTTTGTGTTATTGACGAACAGCACCGTTTTGGGGTAGCACAGCGGGCGAAACTTTGGGAGAAAAATAAATACATCCATCCGCATATTTTGGTAATGACGGCTACGCCCATTCCCCGAACTTTGGCAATGACGCTGTACGGAGATTTGGATGTTTCCGTTATTAATGAATTACCCAAAGGACGAAAACCCATCAAAACTGTACACCGATACGACTCACACCGATTAAATGTTTTTGGATTTATCCGAGATGAAGTCAATAAAGGACGACAGGTCTATATCGTGTACCCGCTCATAGAAGAATCAGAAAAATTAGACTATAAATACCTTACCGATGGCTATGAAAGTATTGCCAGAGCGTTCCCTGAATTTCAGATAAGTATTGTTCATGGTAAAATGAAAGCGGAGGATAAGGATTTTGAAATGCAACGTTTCATCAAAAAAGAAACGCAGATTATGGTGGCTACTACCGTAATTGAGGTAGGCGTGAATGTTCCGAATGCCTCAGTAATGGTGATTGAAAGTGCCGAACGGTTTGGGCTTTCACAGTTGCATCAGCTACGTGGACGGGTGGGGCGTGGAGCGGAACAGAGTTATTGTATTTTGATGACCGATGTAAAACTTTCTAAAGATACCCGTACTCGGATTGATACGATGGTACGCACCAACGATGGTTTTGAAATTGCCGATGTAGATTTACAACTGCGTGGACCAGGTGATTTATCAGGCACGCAGCAAAGTGGTGTAATAGACCTGCTCATTGCTGATTTAGCCAAAGACGGAGAAATTCTGAGAGTAGCCCGTGAATGTGCCACTGAAATTTTGGAAGAAGACAACGAATTAGTACTTCCTAAAAATCAAGTGATTAAAGAGCAAGTAGAAAACCTAAGAGCCAACGAAAGCAACTGGGCGAGGATAAGTTAAATATAAGGGTTCAAGCGAGGACGCTTCTTCTGGTTCAAACGTCCTTGCTTGAATTCCTCTGGTTCAAGTGTCCTCGCTTGAACCCATCATTGAGCTGTAATAATCACTCGTTGATAGCGAGTCATGGGTCGAGTCTTTTGGTCTTTTACTGCCAAAATCATGTGAATGGTTTCCCCTTTTTTAATATCATTAGGCATTAGGAAAGAAGATTTTAATTGACCCGCATTTTGAATCTTAATCTTACCTTTATACGTTCCTACGTCTTCGTATTGCCACCAAGTGTAGGTTAGTTTATCGCCGTCGGGGTCATCGGCTCTACCTTCCAAACTCACCTTTTGGTTAGTTTTTGCCGTCAAATTATTAGCGTGTTTCAAAGAAACGACGGGAGCATGATTGGCATCTTTAAAATCTTTTACGCACCATTCGGCACGGGCGGCAAAATCATTCTGAATGGCTTCCATCCAACGCACTTGAGCGTAAGCACTGTCTATTTTTTGCGTATATGGGTTATATTCAGCCGTTTTTGTACCGTCTTCCCAGCGGTTGGGTTGCGTTTCTGACTGCACTAATCTACCACCCCATCCGCCAAAATGCGGGGCTTCTAAATTACCCAGACCAACATCAACTAAATGTAAAAATGCGGGAGAATCTCCTTCCGAAATAAAATCGTACTGCGTAAAACTACCCCACATATTTTTCTTAGCTTTTTCCATACTGCTGTAAATGTCATCTATCTCTCCTTTGGGTGGATTGCCATCGCCATAACTGTAATACATTGCCGTCAGTGGACCTGTATGATGGATAATATTGGTCATGAATTTCCCTTCTAAAAGATAGTGTAGCGGTTGCGGAACGGCTCTTTTCCAGAAATAGGCGAATGACCAAAATTGATTTGAATTGTAAAAAATCTTCATATCAGACCATTTTACAGAAATGTATTTGCGATAAGTGGCATCTTGGTCGAGAATGGCGTAAATAATGGCTTTTTTACAGACTTTTTGATAAATCTCATTCCATTTTGGCGTGTTTTTGTACTCATCTTCAATAGATTTCAAGGCTCGGGCAATGGTATTTGTACCGCCCCAAACCTGAAGATAAAGCGGCGTCATGTCATCGTCGAGTAGCTTCTTTTTGATAAAGTCAGAGCCTTCGGTATTTTTTTCCATTTCTCCCTCAAAATCAATATTTCCGATACGAATTAAACTTCTGAGATGTTCACCCGTTGGATAATTGGCAGAATGCTTTTTCAGGTTGGGATAAACCTTTGTGTATGCGTCCACCAAATCATAAATCCATTGCTCCCCCGGCCAACGCAGTTCAGTACGTTCGCCGTAGATTTGCTTGGTCATATCCATTTCAGAAGTAAATTTCGTACCTTTCCCATCGCCTTTGTAGTGCCACTGTGACGAACTCACGATTAATCCCTCCACCTTATATTCGTTGGTATATAAAAGCATACGGATAAAAGAATCAACATCGTCCAATTCCCCGTCGGTCGTTACAATGGTACGGGGTAGCTTGCTGGAAGATTTTTGAAGAGGTTGAGCATCAAGTGAGAAGGCTGATAATAAAAGCCACGAAAAGATAGTACATACATATTTAGACATTTCAAAAATTGTTTTGGGAATGAAAAATGAATCGTAGCCGTCGGTTGGGTTTAAAATAATCATCAGTGAAAGCACTCAATTATCTCTGATGGGTTAGATTTTAGTTTTTATAGAAAATTGAATGTAGTTTTCTACTTCTGATTATGTTAGATTTTCAACCACAAAAATTTACCTTCCCCGACGACTCCGATTATAGTATTTAATACTTTGAGTACAAAGCTAAAA
>JALONS010000242.1 GCA_025454855.1 Arcicella sp. | reverse complement strand
AGGTGTTAGCCCCCAAAGTCGAGGCAATCATGGACTTTATATTGTTAATGCTTGGGTTGCTGAAAATAAGATATGTGTCGGTCAAGAAAAAGTATTAGAGAAAAGCAATGAATTAGATGCCCTCCCTAAAATCATAAAATCAATAGATATTACCGATGCGGTGGCAACGATTGATGCAACTAAAGAAAAGTCAAAAATTTCCCACGACTTCCGTAGAATTTTTCGAGTCGGATAGAATTATGTTTAAGCGATTCTCAGCGGCTTAATTTTATTTTTGACAGCCTATCCAAGTCAAAAAGTAATTCTTCCTCCTTTTTTCCAAAGTCAAATGACCCCTTCAAGTTAATGTGCGACCACGTATGCGTGTTGGTTTGCAAAATAAGTTTCAATTTCTCTTTTTGCTCCGACAACGTGGCACAACTATCCAAAATTTGTAACATCAACAAGTGATTATAATAGTTTATAATGTTCATAATCAGACGTTTGCACCCTTCGGCAGTGAGTTGTTCTCTTTACGTGAGCCAGCGATAATCTTCACTGCCCATCACTGCCCTGGCAAAAGCGTTACCATGCTCGCCGTTGGCTAATACTTCCTCAACCGAAGCTCTAATTTCGGGGTCGTCGATGTATCTGAGAATATAAATGGTTCTCAAAAGCCTTCCCAAATCAGAAAGTGTCTTGTATAGTGGGTTTTGACGGTCATACGAATTAAGCCTCCTAAACAGGTCAGAAGCCTTAGTATTCTCCAATTTGATACTACAAACCACCCTTAGAATATCGTCCCAATGCTCAATAATATTGTCGATATTGACCTTCTCATTTGGAACGCTTTTGTAACCTTTCTCTTTGTAAGTTGAAACGGCATCAATGGAAAATAATTCCTTGTGTTTAAGATTGGCAATTCGAGGTCTCAGGTCAATTCCAATAAAATACGTAATAGCAAAACAAGGCAAGGAATGCCCGTGGTCATCGGTAGAATGAGCATCAGGCATTAGAAACTCGTTGTGAGTCAATCCATTTAGAAGGTAGGCTGATTCTGGTTCATCGGCTGAAAAGACCGTTGAAAATGTCAATTGCCCCGCTTCGTCCAGATGAGAATAAATCACCACTCCTTTGCCATTTCCAAAATATTTATACGATTCCGAAGCTCTCAAACAAGGACCTGAAACATTGACTTTCATCCCATCAGAACTCATGTGAACAAAGCCAGAAACTCGCCTGAAAAGGTCTTCCAAAGGTAATTGATTGGTTAAGCCCACGATATAATCATTGACTTCCAGTAAAGTATCAGCATCAAAATAGTGTGTCGCTACGGTATCTAAGGCATTTTTATCAATATTCTCTGAGATATTTCCCATGGGTAGAATCCCAAAATTTTCACCATAACCAATCAGGGCAGCATAAAATAACCGCTCTGGTGGTCTTTTAGGGTTCATCAAAGGGCTATGATGCTGAAAAAATGAGAGGAAGTTACTGAGTTGATGCACTTGTGAAAGCACCCTCAAAATAGGAACAGAACGTTCGGGCGGATAAAGCAATTTGGTTAAAAGTTGTTTCTCTTCTTTGCCAAATTCATCTTCTTGCGGCTTATGGGTTTTCCATTTTCCATGACTATCAATACTGATAAAAGGATTCATTGGCAGGTTTTGATTAACCCTCTCAAACTGACGATTTAGGGTCTCATTAATGTTGAGTAATGTTTTTCCAGCGTCTTTAAAATGTGCAATTCCAGCTTTTTGTAAATATTCGTCACGATGTTTCTCCCATTTATCTATCGGAATTAAAAAGTGCGTATAGGCTTGATAGTTATACGAATTCTCTACGTGCAACTCCCCTGATTTTAAATGCTCTTGAATCTGTTTGAAGAGTAACATTTTGTAAAGCGATACTTTTAATTTACCTTGGTCAGTATAAATTCTTTGCTGTTCATCCATGCTCAGAAAATCAATTGGTAAATCTTTTTTCTGAATAATATTAGCATTATTTTCTTGAAAATAGGTAATAGATTTGAGTAGTGGATGACTCGTATTTTGCATAGAAAATTGTAGATACTCCAACATTCCTGACAGTTTTAATTGTAAACGAAACGATACTTTTTCCAATTCCTTGTAATAATCATCATTATTTTGGGTAAAAGAATTCAGTTCTTGCAACTCTTTAATCCGCTCAATATCAAGCGATAAAGTATTTTTATCAATCCTTTTCTGTCGATAGAGTTCTTGAATTTGTGCTATTTTCACCTCAGCCGTTAAGAGGATTTCATTAGAGATTCTTTCAATTTCAGCCAGCATTTCAGCGTGAGAAATCCCATGAGAAGAGACTGTGGCGGTCAATCGAGTTCTGGTGGGTTTAGAACTCCAATAATTACCTTGTTGTCGATTTTTACTACCATGCAAAGCCATTTTGACTGCCTTTTGGAAGGTCAAAATTAAGGCATCGCCCAGACTAAAATATTGATGGATAATGAAGGCAATGAGCCATAAATTACGCTGTGAGAGGTTATTTTTGAGTTGAGCCGTTTGGGTATCAATGACGTATTCAGCGTAATATCGGATAGTCGTATGAGATAAATTGGGCCGTTTAATAACGAGCAACAGTTGCTCATACATGGCTTTAATTTGGATAAACATTTCTACTCTTTTCAGAATTTCTTGGTTTTCCATCGACTCAGGAATCTTTTTGAACAAAGTTAAATCGTATTTCACCACTCCTGAACCCATTTTGGTTAATGGTGATTTTTGGAATAAATTATCCAACAGTAAAATATCTTGTGGGGTCAAATGGCGTTTTAAGATGTCGTTAAGCTCTTTTTCAACGGTTTCAAGAGCTTTTTGGATAATTGTTTTGAGCTGGGAATAGGTAGGAATCTCTATACGCTTTTCCCATAAATACGCTACCAGATTATCAAACATAAGGCTCGGTTTTGTTTGATTTCTTGACATTCGGGTAGCTTCGTCAAGTAAATTTTCATGGATGCTGCCATCACTTGTATAAGCCTTGAAACCGAAGCCTTGTAAAATAATTTCTCGATGCCGATAACAAGACGTTAGCTTATATTCATCAATATCAACTTCATTAGGGTCGCCAGAGAATTTTTGAACAATAAAATCAATATCTTTTTGGGGATAGGTTTTGGGGTGAAAGAACCTACCCATCAAACGAAAATAGCCTAACTGTAAAATGAATCCCACTTTGTTGGTTGGGCTTGGGATTGGGTCAATTGCCAATTTAGCCCAAGGAGGTATCACCAATAAAGAAGAACGCTCTGTTTCGCTGAGTTGGGGTGGCTCTTCAAAACGTTTACGGGCTTGTTGCGAGATAAATTCTTTATTTGCCATTTTAAACTGATTTTAAAGAAAATAAATCGTTTTCATAACGAGCGTTAAAGAAGCTAAGAGATTATGCCTAAAAGGTACGCATAACACCAGTATTATTTTACATCTTTAATTCATTAAAATACCTTTTTACAAAATAGCATAAAAAATATGATTTTAGGATACATTCGCACCTCGACGGCTGACCAATCTGCCGATGGTCAAAAAAGTCTGATTGCTCGTTATGTGGTCGAGCGAAAAATGATTGTTGATGAATGGATTGAGGCGACCGACGCTCGGTGGAAGTCTCTTCTCGAAAATCTGCTGAAAAAAGAAAAATTACCGAATTACTGGATAAAGTCTCCGCCCAAGATACCGTTATTGTTTCTGAGCTTTCCCGTTTGGGGCGGTCAATCAAAGAGGTTTTGCAGATAATAGAAGAGTTGATTCAAGTGAAAGGATGTAAACTTATTCTCATCAAACAAAATTTACATCTTGACCCCAGCAATCAACACGACATGACCAACAAAGTTTTGCTCACCATATTTTCAATGGTAGCGGAACTCGAAAGAGATTTTATTTCGGAAAGAACTAAAGAAGGTCTTAGAGCAAGAAAAGCAATGGGAATCAAATTAGGTAAGCCCAAAGGTGTCATACAAAAATCCATTTATGACCAAGATAAAGAGAAGATTTTTCAATTACATAAATTGGGCGTTCCTCTCAATACCATCATTAAAACCCATTTAGGATATGGAAAATATTTGTCACTCAAAGAATATATCCAAAAAAGAAGCTAATGAACCGCCTGAGAATCGTGTAGATTAAACAACTATCAAGAAAATAAATTATATCAGACCTGCGACGATTTTTGTACGTTCTTTTAATTTTACCCAAAGAACCATCTACCTTTTTTGTTCTTCCAAATGGGGTCTGGATTGAGTTCAAATACTTTGTCTTCAATCTGCTTAAATGTGACATCATCTGATAACGTTGATAACTGTTCGATTACCCTATGTTTCTGATTAGGGTTACATTTTATTACTTCATTTTCTATTTGTTTGAAACTTACTTCATCAGGAAGTTCTTTCAATCGTTCGATTATTAATTGCTTTGTCGTCATAGCTATAAATTTTATAAATTACACTCCTTCAATAAACGTATTTACAAATTCTATAATCTTATTTTTCAAGCGTTCTCTTGCGATTTTGATACCTAAAAGGTTTGGTTTTACTTCCAGCATATCAATCAACTGATTGGGTAAGGGTAGCCGCTGCGAAAACAGATATTCACTAATGGCATCTTTAAATTTATCTTGATTGACTTTTTCAACCTCACAGAGCTGTGTAATTGCCTTTTCTTTTTCGATGCTCCAAAAGTTCTCAAACTCACTCTCGATTTGTTCGCTTTCCTCGATGTGGGGCAAGTTCTCGGCTATAAATTTCTCAATAAGCTGGCGTTTGCTTCTCAGTTGTGTTTGACCTTCCAACAAGTCTAAAACCTCTTTCTTTTTCTTTTCCTGCTCTGCCTGTGATGCTTGTTTGTAGGTGGCTAACAGTTTTAAAATATAAGCAACATTGATTTCGTCTCGGTGGATTAACTCCAATTCAAAATCTACATCATTTAAAATAGAGGTTTTTTCTTTTTCGGTGTGGTTTTTCACGCTATCATATAAATCAAGATATTTACTCTTGTAGTCCTCAAAGTTTTGGACTGGCATTTGTAAATCTACATCCTCAAACTCTGCAAAAGTTGAGATAATGTTTTTGATACGCAATAACTCCCTAAATTTCTGAATAAATGCTAATTGCTCGACTTCGCTCGGTAGGTCGTCCACGCTGTCAATGGTTGGTACAATCTTAATCAGTTCTTTGTAGGTTTCATTAAACTTCTTGACGTAATCAATGTAAGGCTTCAAAATGATTTCTTCCTTGGCATCTTTATCAGAAAATAGTCTTATCGCTTCGTCTGTGGCATCTTTTAGGTTTCTGAAACAAACAATATTACCGTGTGATTTTCTCTCATCAAGGGTTCGATTTGTCCTTGAAAATGCTTGTATTAGTCCATGAAAACGTAAATTTTTATCAACGTAGAGTGTATTGAGGGTTTTACTATCAAAGCCCGTCAAAAACATATTGACTACCAACAAAATATCAATCTCTCGTTCTCTGACACGCTTTGAAATTTCGTTGTAATAATTATAAAATGATTGGCTGTCTTTGGTGCTGTATTTTGTGCCAAACATTTTGTTATAATCTTCGATGTACTTATCTAATTTTTCTCGGTGGGTTTGTAATTTGTAAACCGCTTGAGGTTCGGCTACTTTGTCAAAATCGACAAAATCTATTTCCTCAAAATCAAATGGGAGGCAACCCGCAATGTTGTTGTCATCTTCGTTGGCTTGGTAACTAAAAATCGTGGCAACTCTCAGGTTATGCTTCCCTTCGGCTTTTTTCTTGGCGAAGGCTTCATAATACTTTGTCAATACATCTACACTACTTACGCAAAACATTCCCGTAAATACTCGGCTGTGGGTTTTTTGGTGGTGGTGCTGTATGATGTAATCCGTGATTTTATTAATTCTCGTATCGGATTCTAATAACTCCTTTTTGTCAATGTCTTCTACTTCAATATCTATTTCATTGGCACTATCTTTCTGCTTGTACTTCCCCACGTACTCAACCGAAAATTTCAGCACATTATCATCTTTGATGGCGTTGGTAATCACGTATTCGTGTAGGCGTTCATCAAATAGCTCTTTGGTGGTTCGCTTCTTTCCATCAACCGACAAGGCGTTTTCAACTAAAATGGGTGTACCCGTAAAACCAAATAGCTGATTTTTGGTGAAAAACTTTTTAATTCGTGCGTGTGTTTCACCAAACTGTGTGCGGTGGCATTCGTCAAAAATAAAGATGATTCGTTTGTCTCGTAGCTTCTCCATTTTACTCAAATACTGTTGTTTTGAAATAGCCGTATTGAGTTTTTGAATGGTTGTTACTATCAACTTGGTATCATCATTAAATTGCTCAACTAACTTTTTGGTGTTATCCGTTCCATCTACGCTACCCTCCGAAAAGCTGTTAAACTCCTTCGTTGTTTGGTAGTCTAAATCTTTCCTATCTACCACAAACACCACTTTGTAAACCTCTGGCAACGTAACTAATACTTGGCTGGCTTTGAACGAGGTTAATGTTTTACCTGACCCTGTGGTATGCCAAATATAACCGTTCTTTGTGGTGGTTTTGACACGTTCATAAATGGCTTCTACGGCAAAATACTGATAGGGGCGTAATACCATGAGGGTTTT
>JALONS010000241.1 GCA_025454855.1 Arcicella sp. | reverse complement strand
ATCCGAGTGGTTCGCCACTGCGATTAAGATTTACGAATAAATTATTGATAATCAGATAAATAATCGTAAATCGAATCAATCGTAATTCTTAAATAATTGGGTCTTGGTACTTAGATAATTATTATTGCAAGTTTAAAATAGACCCACTGATAACACAGATTCGACTGATGAACAGCGATAAAATCCATAAAATAGGTCGAACCCGTATTATTAGTGGTCTAAATATCAAGTTTGATTAAGAAAATAAAATTTGCATTAATAGGTGTATAGTTTCGTAATTTTTATACAGCAGTAGCATATTTGGTATTGTTATGTCGTGTTTTATACGTACTAATTTTAAAGTTACTTTGTTTATGTGTTTGGTTTGGAGTTATAAAAAGGTTCGGTGAAATACTTTTCATCGAACCTTTTTATTTACTCTTTTCTCTTCCTATATTCACCCCATCATTCAAACTAAATTTATTCACTCGTTCATGAAAGCTGTACTTTGTAAAACTTTTGGTTTACCCGAAACCCTTGTTGTTGAGGACGTTAGCTCGCCCGTTGCTACTCAGGGAAAGGTCGTTATCAGTGTAAAAGCCTGCGGGGTGAATTTTCCTGACACCTTGATTATTCAAGGGAAATACCAAATAAAACCGCCCATGCCTTTTTCGCCTGGCGGTGAAGTTTCAGGAATTATCAAAGAAGTGGGCGAAAGGGTCAGTCATTTGAAGGTTGGGGATAAAGTTTTTTCACTCACGGGCTTTGGTGGCTTTGCCGAAGAAGTAGTAGCCGATGCCAAAACAACGCTACGGATGCCCGAAGGCATGGATTTTATTACGGCTTCGTCGGTGATGTACACTTACGGAACGTCGTATCATGCCTTGAAAAATCGAGCTGTTTTACAAGCTGGAGAAACTTTGTTGGTTTTAGGAGCGGCTGGTGGCGTGGGTTTGGCTGCTGTAGAGTTAGGAAAAATCATGGGAGCAAGAGTAATTGCTGCTGCTTCGACCGATGAAAAATTGGAACTTTGCAAACAATATGGGGCTTCTGAAGTAATCAATTACTCAACCGAAGATTTGAGGGAAAGAATTAAACAAATTACAGCAGGAAAAGGTGTGGATGTTATCTATGACCCCGTTGGAGGAGCGTACACTGAACCCGCTTTTCGTTCAATTGCTTGGAAAGGACGCTATTTAGTAGTAGGTTTTGCAGCGGGCGATATTCCTAATCTACCACTGAATTTACCTTTGTTGAAAGGAGCTTCGGTAGTAGGTGTATTTTGGGGAGCTTTTGCATCTAATGAACCCCAACAGAGTATGCAAAACTTCCAAGAATTATTAGGGTTTATCGCTAACGGAAATCTAAAACCTCATGTACACGCCCAATACCCACTTGAGCAAGCCCCAACGGCATTAAATGAAATTTTAAATAGAAAAGTAATGGGAAAAGTAGTGGTCAGTGTACAGTAATTAGTTATCAGTAATTAGTTATCAGTGATTAGCTAACTCCTGCTCACTGATAACTCGTAATTGATAACTATTTACTGATAATTGTTTATTACTCACTGATAACTGTTTACTACTTACTGATAACTGTTTACTGCTCACTGATAAAACTGCTATCACCGCAGTTCTCTCGGGGTATCTTTCAAGGCGTATCGAAGTACGACTTTTTTCTTTGATACATTTTCTAAAAAAGGTTTCAAAACTTGTTCGGCAGATTTTTTTGTTTGTTCCAAAATACCCATTGATTGGGCATTTTGAGCAATTTGCCCCTCTGCTTTTTGAAAGGCATTATCCACCAGTTTTGCTTCGTCTAAGAAAGCATATTCTGTATCATAAACCTTTGATTTTGAGTGGTCTATCTTATAATTGCAAATTTCAGGGTCGGGTAAATGTACCACTAAAGTATCGCCATTTTCAGCAATGTCAGTCGCCCTGATTTTAGTTAAATCCAAACAACCCGTTGCCTCGCCAGATACAATCAAAAGCACTTTGGCATCAGGCAATAGGTCTTTTTTTATTTTGCTTTCTACCACGTCTCTGAAATTATACTTCACTAATTCCAGTTTCCCCATCGAAGAAATTTGTTGCAACAGTACATTATGGGAAACCTCCACTTCTCCACTGCCGAACGGATTTTTAAAGTCTTTTAGCTTTTCCCAAGCCAAAATAGCTAAGAAAATGACTAAGAAAAGTGGGATTAAACGAATGATTTTGCGAAGCATGATAATTGGGAATTTAAAATAAAAACAAAAGCCTTGCAATTTAAGTTTTGCAAGGCTTTAATCTATTTTCAACGTAAAGTTTTTAGTGAACGTACGTGGGATTTGCTTGTTTTTCTAAATCAAATAATTCCGTAATCACATCTACCAGTTGGTCGGCATCGCCACGTTTACAGGCGGCTTTGAGATTCAATACGGGAGACTTCATGATTTTCTGAACAATACCCATCGTAATTTTTTCAATTCTTTCTGATTCTTCGGGCGATAGGTTTTTTAAATGACGAGCTATTTCTTCTTTTCTGATTTGCTCCAATGAGTTTTTGAGTTTGTTTATCGTTGGCGAAACTACCATTTCCCTCGACCAATCATTAAACCCAACGATAGCTTCCTCAATAATTCTTTCTACGTCTGGGATAGCCGCTAAGCGTTTTTTCAAGGCTTCGTCAGCTCGTTCACGGAGGGTATCAATGTTATATACTAATGCTCCCGCCACTTCTTCTACATTATCGGCAATGCTTCTGGGAACGGATAAATCAATAAAATATTTGAAGGTAAGAATGCCTACACTTTCCATTAATTCTTTAGTAATCAAGGGCTTATCAATCATAACGGATGAAATAATAACATCCGCTCTTTTAATCTCAGCTTCCAAATCAGTAAAGTCAGCAATTCTGAAATTATTACCTTTAGCAATTTCTTCGGCTTTGCTACGAGTACGATTCATCACCGTAATTTCGGCAAACGCTTTGTCAGCAATATTGTGGCAAACGTCTATTCCGATTTCTCCTAATCCTAAAATCAAAACTTTAGGTTGATTGATATTTTGAGTTACTTCTTCGGTAAGAGCAACGGCAGCGTAGGAAGTAGAAGCAGCTCCGTCACGGAAGGAAGTTTCTTGGGCAACTCTTTTGTTTGAGAAGAAAATGGTGTGCATTAAACGATGAAGAAACGGACCCGCCATATTCAAGTCAGCCGAAATTTGGTACGAATGCTTGATTTGATTGGGAATCTGTAAATCACCCACCACTTGTGAATGTAAGCCCGTAGCTACCTCAAAAAGGTGTTTTACGGCATCTGCTTGAATGTTGAATTGTTGGAAATGTACAAAATAAGAATCAGTATTGAGAATTCCTTTCTGGGCTAATAATGCCTTGATGAGTTCGTTAGTAAAATTTTGCTCAGAAGCGTAGTAAACCTCTGTGCGGTTGCAGGTAGATACCACCAAACTTTCTTGAATACCAAATAAATCTTTGATTTTCAAGGAAAAATCCTTTATTTCTGCTTCGGTGAGTGCTACTTGTTCACGCACTGCCAACGGAGCAGATTTATATGACAAACTGAATGCTTTGAATATATTTTGCATAATTCCTTACGATTCGGCTCCAAATTTAACAAATATTAAAATCAAAATGTTTGTTAAAATATTGAAAATTAAACAATTAGAACTTTGTGCAGTGCCAAATTTGCTGAAATTGTTCGGACTGCAAAATTACAATAAGAATGACTATTTTTGGGGGGATTTATGAGTATTTTTTATCGTAATACTCTAATTTAGAATAGGTATAAATAGCATTGGGTGATGTATAAAAATTCCAATAATTGATGAAGTGAATTCTTGAAATTGTACAAATTATTACGAAAGTATAAACTATTTGGTACATAACCGCTGAAGGGGTTTTCAACCGCCTTCAGGGTTTGTTTTAATTACTTTATCATTTTGTGCCAAATCCCTTGTAGTTCCAAATTATTAAGTAGTGAGCAGTCATTAATAAACAACAGAATAAGCGTACATTAAGTAACTGTTTTCTGGTAGTTAATAATGGTTTTACGGAATATCCACTGCTCACTACTTACGTTTTATTGTCCTACGATGTCGGCTCTCATACCGCCCAGAGCAGTCAATAACTGAATTTTTGTTCTTGACTCTACTTTAAATTTCACCAATGAAGCCTGTAAATCTTCTACCAACGCATTGAATTGTGCATCCGTGATTTTCATGCCTTTGTGAGCCGTTTTCATGTCAAGACCTGTGTACTTTTCTGGACCACCTGATGCCTGACCAATTTGATTGACAAGGTTAAGTTTTAATTTGTTCAATCGTGCAGGGTTAGCAGCAGCAGCAGCAAAGAAAGCGTTGATACGGGCATCAGCGGCAACTTTACCGATAAAATCATCTACTACGGCACTGATGGCAGCATTGCCTCCCAAGCGTGAATAAAGCGTTGTTGGACCTTCAACGATGTCGGCTTTCATGGTACCCAAAGCCGTTAAAAGTTCCGTTTTCTCGGCAGTTGGTACTTTGAATTTATCCAATGCCAACGCTAAATCTTCAACCAAAGCATTGAAATGAGACTCTTCAATACCCATGCCTTTGTGCGATGTTTTCATGTCTAAACCTGTGTACTTTTCTGTTCCACCCGTAGCTTGTCCTACCTGATTGATAAGGTTATTCCTTAGTTTGGTCAAACGGGCAGGGTCGGCGGCGGCATCGGCAAAAAACGCATTGATGCGTGCATCACCAGCTACGTTGGTAATAAACTGGTCAATCACTGCCGAAATAGCAGCATTACCACCTAAACGCTCATAAAGAGATTTGGCGGGAGTTGGCGTTGCTTCGTCTTTTTTGCAAGATGTAAACACACACATTCCTGCTACAAGGAATGCTCCCCATAGTTGCATTGTTTTTTTCATGTTTTAAGAAATTTTACTAATGAATTGCAAATTAGAGCAAGCCCGTATTACCCCAATTTACTGATAGTTTTAAGAAATCGGGCAAAATTCAGTAACGGCTAAGCCTTTCCCACTACGCACTATCTAAAGCATAGAGCCTTTTTAGTATTTAAAATAAAGTCGATATATTCCATTGGAACGGGGCATTGTGGACCTTGAAATGCCGTAAAATCGACTTTCTGAGCTTGGAAATCAGATGATTCTACGCTTTGTTTCAAAGCCTTCTCGGTAGTTTCATCGGCGTGATAAGTAACACTAACCGTTTTGGCACTGGGATTCACCGTAGAAGCTGTAACTCCCTTATTTTCTGTCAGTTGGTTAGAAATCATCAGACTATCCTGCGAAGAAATTTCACGATTCAGGGTAAATACTACTAATTCAATGGGTTTGAGGTTGAGTCTATCCGATAATGGAGGTTCTTCCCAGTTGGCATAAACTACAAAGGCAGCAAAGAGTCCTAACAGTGTGAAACCTGTAATTTTGAAGATTTTTTTCAACTTTTCCATGATGATTTATACATTTTAATAAGTAATCAGTCATATCTACGAAAAAGCATTGAGGTTGGATTTTAAAAAATAAAAAAAGGTTCAGACAATATTGCCTGAACCTCAGAAAATGATGAATTTTCATTTTCGTATATTAAGTGTGTAAGTGAATTTTAAAATTTGAGATTAACACCAAACATGACATTTGTACCCGCCTGTGGATAGTAGAAATTTTCAGTAATTACCTGTTTGTCATAGATATAACTGTAAGAATAACCGTTAGATTCGTACAGGGTATTGAAAATATTATTGACCAATAAACTAAAATTTACTTCCTTCAGTAACTTTCCTTTTAGGGTATAAATGGCTCTTAAATCATTGGTGAAATAAGCGTTTAATTTACGTTTGTCATTACTGGTATTATCTAAATATTGTTTGCCTACGTATTTTGAGAGAAATGCAAATTCTACATTTTTGAGAGGTGTAAAGAGAATTTGTGAACCAAAAATAGTGTTCGGAGAGAATGCAATATCTGTTTCCGCAAATTTGTTTACCCCATTGGCATCACCGTCATAATTGGGTACAATTTCTTCAAAATTTTTGATTTTATTTCTTGAAAAAGTAGCATTTGCGTTGATTTTCAAGGTCTTGTACAATTGAACACCCGCTTCTATCTCAATACCCATTCGGTAGCTTTCGGGTACGTTTACCCTGATTGCCTCACCAACGTCGTTCACTTTTCCAGTAAGTACCAGTTGATTTTTATAATTCATTAAGTAACCATTTACCGATAACGCTACGCTTGAAACTTGTGTTTTGTAACCTAATTCCCAGTCGTTGAGGGTCTCGGCTTGGGGATATTTAGG
This sequence comes from Arcicella sp., assembly GCA_025454855.1. Taxonomy (GTDB): domain Bacteria; phylum Bacteroidota; class Bacteroidia; order Cytophagales; family Spirosomataceae; genus Arcicella. Next base: position 876 of record JALONS010000241.1, on the reverse strand, counting down.
AGCATTATCTACAAAATCCTGCCGACTTGGTTCTTTATTCCCAACACTGTACGACCCAAACACCGTTGTATTTTCAGCTAACTGGTAGGTCAAACCCATTTTGGGATTGAAAAAGGCATAATCCGTTTTTTGAGTAATATCTTGCAGTTTATTACCTGTCCCTTTCATGCTATAATTCACCGTTCGGAGTTGCAAATCAGCGTAAGCATTCAAGTTTTCAGTAAGTGAATAATTAATTTTTCCGAAGATGTTAAAATCTTTTTTGATGGAATTACTTTCATACCAACGGAAGCCCAAAGGAATATTCTGTGCAAATTTTGCCCAAATAATATCCCCGAAATGGTCGCCATCGTATTCATTGTATCCTCCACCTATTGTGGCAGAAACCTTATTATTGCCTTGATATTCTAAAGAGAAAGTAGTGCCGTAAAAGTTATTATCCAACCATTTTCTACGGACTAAATCCGTTCTTTTAATCGTTTCAGTACCATTGGTGATATTGGGTAATCCGTAATTGGCAAATTTATCGGCTTCCTTGTATTCTTCATAGTAACCTGCTCCTTTGGTATAATGCACTGATAGTGGTCTTGTTGGTAATTATCCGTTTGGTTTTCGTAGGTATAAAAATTAGCTCGGCGATTAATTAACAAATCACTTTCTGAAATTCCGTACCATGATTGATAGGTTTTTTCTTTACCAGAAAATACATTCAAACGCACGAATGATTTTTTGCCGAAATAAGCCCCTGAGAGATAGAACGATTTTAAATCAGAAAAAGCACGGTCGATGTATCCATCGGAGACTAATTTAGACAAACGTCCATCAATCGTAAACTTTCCGTTTAGTAAACCTGAACCTACCATCACGGTACTTTTA
>JALONS010000240.1 GCA_025454855.1 Arcicella sp. | reverse complement strand
ACCGTACTTTTTGGCAGTGGCGGTATCTTCTAATACTTTTGCCAAAGCGGTAGAGTCAAACTCAAATTTATTACCAATTTTATGAATCAAATCTTTCTTTAATCTGATGTTATTAAACGTAAGTTTTACTGCGTCTTGGTCGCCCGAACGAAGTTTTTTGATGAGTTCATAATTACCCATATTGGCTTTGATGACGTACCGCCCTTCCCGAACATTATCTTTGTATTTCAATAATTTCGCTAAGAATTTGAACGATAATTCATCTTTCACAATCTTATTTTTACTCAGAGAATCCCAAACTGTTTCAAAATTTGCTCCCTTCGGAATGAGTAAGGCAAATCCTTTGCGAAGGTAATGAAGACGTACCGAAGGAGTTTTGTATTCTTTTGCATCTGTTATTTTTTTAAGGCTTGAAAAGAGGAGTTTGAGACGTTGGATTTATGGGTATGGATTGTGGATATATCCAAACCAATATTGGTTACAAAATTACAATCGAAAAATGGATTTAGCTCTATTATTTTATGGGGAGATTTAACGAACAATTTGAACATTCCCAATAAAAATTTTTGTTTAGCAACTAAAAAAAGTATTTTTGCAATCCATTTTGGGAGGAGATTGTGAGAAATGATTAAACAATTATTCCAAATTTAAAAAGTATGATTAGGCAACTTCTGGGAATTTTTATAGTCTTGGCAGTTGTTTCCACAACTTCATCAGCACAAAAATTAGGGGATGAATCCTACGGAATCGCCTCTTATTACGCCGACTTCTTCTACGACCGCCCTACTTCAACGGGTGAAATCCTCCAAAAAAATCAATATACCGCTGCTCACATGACTTTGCCCTTCGGGACGATGGTTGAAGTGACTAATTTAGCGAATAAACGATTTGTCATTGTCAGAATCAACGACCGAGGTCCTTATAAACCAGGCAGAATCATTGACCTAACCAGAAACCCCGCCCGATGGTTACGCATGGGAACGGTCGGACTAACCAAAGTGCGTTTGAAAGTGGTAGGTTTTGATGGTGACATCATGCTTGAACCGTTTGATTCTCTGAGCCTTACGGCTGCTCCTCGACTTGAACCAAAATTTTACCAAAAAACCAAACTACGTTATCGACGATATTACCGTTTGAAGAAAAATTGGCACAAACGGAAATATCCACAATTGCGGTATCGTCGCTTGAGAGTGAGTTCCTACTTGAGAAAATTGTCCAAACAACGTAGAAAAGAGTATTTGGAGCAATTGAAAAAGAAAAAAAAGAAGAAATAAGTTTTCAGTGAAATTACTTTGATTTTGAATAATAGAGGTACGAAATTTGAGTTATTGTATGGGTCGGGGCTGAATAATCATTAATTTGCTCCTTTGTTGATAACTGAATATGGATTTAGCCAAAATTAGAGAATACGGAAATATAGAATTCCTTGCCAAACAGATGGTTGAAGGATTCATCACGGGACTTCACAAATCACCATTTCATGGTTTTTCGGTTGAATTTGCGGAACACCGTCTGTACAATACGGGCGAGAGTACCCGTCACATTGACTGGAAAGTTTTTGCTAAAACCGACCGCCTTTATACCAAACGGTACGAGGAAGAAACCAATTTGAGATGTCATCTTATAATTGATACATCTTCTTCGATGTATTATCCAGAGAAAACCAACGGCAAAATTACGTTTGCTACGATGGCAGCCGCCGCACTGGCTTATATGCTTCAAAAACAAAAAGATGCCATTAGTTTAACCACTTTTTCGTCTGAAATAGAAATACAAACGCCCGTAAAATCAACGCCGACGCATATTCATAAAATATTCTTAGATTTAGAGAATCTACTGCAAAAACCTGCTATCAGTAAAAAAACTTCGGTAGCGGATGTAATTCATGAAATTGCGGAGAAAATTCACAAGCGTTCTTTAGTGGTTATTTTCAGTGATATGTTTGATAATATCACCGAATCAGAACGATTATTTTCGGCACTTCAACACCTAAAGCATAATTTACACGAAGTGTTGATTTTTCACGTAACGGATAAGAAAACCGAATCTGATTTTGAGTTTGAAGACCGCCCCTATGAATTTATTGATTTGGAAACGAATGAACGAATCAAGCTCAATCCCTCACAGGTAAAATTAGATTATCGTAAGACTTTACAACAGTTTTACCATGAATTGAAACTACGATGTGGGCAATACAAAATAGATTTTATAGAAGCAGATATTGCCGAAGGGTTTGAACAAATTTTATCCGCTTATTTGGTGAAGCGGGGGAAGATGAAATGACCTTAGTATTCATTAATTCGATAATAGTTTCTCGATGCGACCTTCGGTTCGATGTTCGCTACAATATTCAACATCAATCATTTATGAAATAATATTTTACCCGATTTTTTCTCACATAAAAGCCCCTTGATTTTATGAAGTCAAGGGGCTTTATTTAGTAGTATGCCTCTATTATTTACTAATCTCCAACATCGCCTTCAAAGCCTTTAACGCTGGCACTCGTACTTCCTCGGCTACCTGAATCTCGGGCAATTCATAAAACATAGCATTGTATAACTTCTCCATCGTGTTCATCTTCATATACGGACATTCCGAACACGCACAGGCGTTTTTCTCATTGGCAGGAGCAGGAATGAGCGTTTTGTGAGGAACGGAAGTTTTCATTTTATGCAAAATCCCTGCTTCGGTAGCTACAATAAACTCCTGATTTTCAGAGGTTTTTACGAAATTCAACAACGCTGTAGTAGAACCCACAAAGTCCGCTTGTGATAAAATTACCTCTTTACATTCTGGGTGAGCAATCAACAAGGCATTCGGATTTTCTTCTTTAACGACTCGGAGTTTTTCCAAAGAAATGTCAATATGCACGATACAAGCACCTTCCCAAAGAATTAAATCACGACCCGTTTTTTTGGCAACATAACGACCCAAATTAGCATCGGGTGCAAAGATAATTTGCTTGTCAGCAGGGATAGATTCTACCACTTTCACAGCATTGGAAGAGGTACAAATAATATCTGTCATTGCCTTGATGTCGGCAGTACAGTTGATGTAGCTAACCACAACGGCATCTGGATATTTAGCTTTGAAAGCCGCAAATTCCTCTTTCGGAGCGGCATCTGCCAATGAACAACCCGCATTCAAATCGGGCAGGACTACCTTTTTGTTGGGGTTCAATATCTTGGCAGTTTCGCCCATGAAATGCACGCCACAGAAGACAATCATATCGGCTTCGGTTTTCTCGGCGGCTTGTGCCAGTCCGAGGCTATCGCCCAGATAATCTGCAATGTCCTGAATCTCAGCATCCACGTAGTAGTGAGCCAAGATAACGGCATTTTTTTCTTTCTTCAATTTCAAGATTTGCTCTTTCAAATCTCCGCCCTTGAAAGGCACTGAACGGCTCACATAGCCTACACGTTGTGATTCTTCTAATAAATTCATTTCAAACGAATAATGTGAATTGTTATTGATTAAGCCACCAACTCTTTTACAACATTTTTTAAAGATAACAAAATCTGAAAAATAGTTAGAACCTCATCAGACGTAGCATCATAACCCTGACTTAGTGCGTAGTTTTTTCCTTCTAAAATCATAAAAGTCCAATATTTTCCAATAACATAACAACCATAAACAGGGTTTTTATTTTCATTTAAAGCCTGTCCTATCAACATTGCTCCCAATGCTTGTGCCGCTGGGTGTCCGTTGGGGTCTATTTCTTTCTTGTATTCCTGAAAACAGAAGTATGGGATTTCGGGTTCTCTTCGTCCCTTTGCAATCATTCCGTCTGGCACACCGTTGAGTTCAATATCTCCGATGGTCGCTTTAATAGAACGGTTGGCATAAGCATTGAAGTTTTCACCCGTAAAATCTACCAACGACAGCATTGGACCAATAAAGTGCATCGAAAGTTCTTGTTCATTCCAGTTGAAAAAGTTTGCTCTCAATTCTTTACGATAAAATAAAAGAGCTTCTTGTTGAAATGAACTCAATATTTGACTTTGATTAATCCAAGCGGATAAACTTTCGTTTTCATCCACAAGTTTCAAATCAAAGATTTTTTCCAAATTAGGTATGGTACATTCTCCAAGAGTCATGATTTTTCAAAATTTACTAATTGTTCACTAATAGCTGCCTCAATACGCTTTCAAACTCAAATCTAAACTTTTCACATGATGTGTCAAAGCTCCGCATGAAATATAATCTACGCCACATTCAGCATATTGACGGATGGTGGTTTCGTTGATGCCGCCCGAGGCTTCGGTCATAAAACGCCCGTCAATCATCTTTACGGCTTCACGGAGATTTTCAAATGAGAAATTATCTAACATAATTCTATCCACCTGCCCAATTTCCAATACCTGACGCAGTTCGTCAAGATTTCTGACTTCAATTTCTATCTGTAAGTCACGCCCAGTGGTTTTTAAATATTCAAGTGCTTGATTGATAGCATTATGGATTCCGCCCGCATAGTCCACGTGATTGTCTTTTATCAAAATCATATCGAATAAAGCGTAACGATGATTGACCGCCCCTCCAATTTTACAAGCCCATTTTTCACATAATCTGAAATTGGGCGTGGTCTTGCGAGTATCCAATAATTTGGTATTGGTACCTTCCAATAATTTCACCATCGAAGCCGTGTAAGTGGCAATGCCCGACATCCGTTGCATACAGTTCAACACCAAACGTTCAGCTTTGAGAATGGACTGCGACGAACCCGCCACCGTCAGCACGATTTCGCCTTTGGTGATGGATGCCCCGTCTTGCAAGATGGTTTCTACCTGTAAATTCGCATCTACTTCGGCAAAAATCATTTTGGCTAATTCTACACCCGCTAAAATGCCCGTGTCTTTCACCAAAAGCCTCGCCCGCCCTGTGGCAGTGCTGGGAATGGTGGAAAGAGAAGTATGGTCGCCATCGCCCACATCTTCGTGCAGGGCGGTTTGGATGAAGTTTTTGAGGTATGTTGGTTCTAAGTAATTGAACATTGATTTTTTGTTTGGTTTATTGGCATACTTTGTAAGTGGTGGTGGGGTCTTTTATAAAACTTCCTGCTATTAATTTGTAAAAACTATCATTATTCATGCAAATAACTTGAATATTATTATCCCAACACCATAATTTTTCTAAATTGACATTTTTACTTATATTAAGGCTGGTTAAAAGGTTATCGACACAAGACAATTCTTTTAAAGCAATATTCTTACTTATATCTATTTTCTCAAATAAGTTATGTGAACACCATAATTTTACCAAATATGGGTTATTCGTTAAATCTAAGCTTTTTAATTTGTTATACTCACAATAAATTTCCGTAACTCTTACATAATTATGGAAAATAAGACTGTTGAGTTGATTATTTGCACAAAGTATCCTTGTGATAAGGGGGTTTTTACGAAGATCCAAATTTGTCAACTCATTTCCAGAACAGGATAACTCTTCCAAATCTCTATTATTGCTTAAATCCAAATTTGTAAATCTATTACTCGAACATAGTAAATCTATGAGTTTAGTATTGCTACTAATGTCTAATGTAGTAAGTTGATTATTAGAGCAATAAAAATATTCTAATAAAGTATTCTTACTAACATCTATATTGGTTAATAGATTGTTATCACACCCAAGAAGACTTAATTTAGTATTTTTACTTACGTCTAAACTTGTTAATAAATTTGAGGAACAAGTAAATAGTATCAGAGAAGTATTTTGACTAACATCTAATTTCTTGACTAAATTATACCTTAAATTTAATCTCCATAAATTAGTAAAGGCTTCTATACCTTCTAAGTCTCTGATTTTATCAGTTGAATCTGTTGTATAACTATTAGAAATATTAAGCTCTCCTACATCAATTGCTTTTTTTCTCAGTATTTTTCCATCTTGTATATCATCTATACCTAAACGTATAAGAGCCTTTTCAAAATTTTTATCTGGTATTGATACATATTCAGATTGTGGATTGACTACTTCATCTTTACTTTTACAACTCCACATCCCAATCAAAAAAGTAGGAATAACATAATTTAAGAACTTTAATTTTAAATAATTCATGATAGAAATTTGATTATTGTTTTAAGGATGATTGATTTTCAAAAAGATGGGAAATTTTCATTCATTCATAGCGAGAGATTTAAATCCCTCGCTATGAATGAATGGGAAACTCTTAAATGAAATAAACATCTCTATTCATTTTCAATCATTTGTTGTATCTCAAACATTTCTTCTTCAAAATTTTGTTTTAGATGATGTTTTTCTTGATTTCTGATATAATTTCTAACTTTTTTCAAATGAGTAGGGCTTACGGAAAATGCTCCATATCCCTCTTGCCATTCAAAAATGCCTTGTACCAAATTGACATCATTTATCCACTTGGAAGATTCACCTTTAATAGTTTTTGCGATTTGTGATACCATTTGCGTAGATTTCATACTTACTAAACAATGCAAATGGTCTTCAATACCATTAATTGTGTCAATATGAATATCTTGCTGGCGTGCATTTTCGTGTATATGCTTACAAAGCTGAGTACGAAAACTTTTATGAAGTAAAGGCTCACGCTTTTTAACGGTCCAAACTAAATGAACCCAAATATTTATAAAACTCCGTGATAGTGCCATAATTTGAGAGTAGATGTAACTTTTGAAGCCTTCATCCATAGCGAGGGATTTAAATCCCTCGCTATGGATGAAGGCTTGGATTGTCAATTAATTATTGAAAATATCAACGTTTTGAGTATAATGATACCCATGTTTTTTGCTAAGTTGTTTTAATATTGCTTATTAATAAAGCATTTGAACATAAGACTCTGTTTCGCTTCTTTCCAACGTTTACCGCATTGACTTGTCTTTCTTCGTGAGCTACTATTTGTATAATCTTAGATGATTGGTTGCTCAAAAATAACGGTTTTAATTTGATAAATGTTTCTGTTTGAAATGTCCTACTTCAACACCCCCTCAAAAAAAGCTAAAACTTCTTCTTTGGTAGG
>JALONS010000027.1 GCA_025454855.1 Arcicella sp. | reverse complement strand
GTGGTTCGCCACTGCGATTAAGATTTACGAATAAATTATTGATAATCAGATAAATAATCGTAAATCGAATCAATCGTAATTCTTAAATAATTGTGTCTTTGTACTTAATTAACACTATTCCAAATCTATGAAATTTTGCGGGCTTCCATTTCTTTTTTTACTTCTTTCAAATCTTTGGATGCGTTTCTGGAAAGGTAAGCCATCACAATGGGTAGGATAGCAAACCAATAATTTCCCTTATTCATTATAGCCCAAAAAGCTACGCCTGCACTCATACCTACTACAAATGCGGCGGCAATTTGTGCCTGTTTCTTTTTTTTGAATTCTGCTTGTAATTCTTGGTCGGTTAATTCGGTAAGTGGTTTTTGTTCCATTTTATGAGGGTTTTAGGAATAATTTCTTTTGAAATAATCTAAAATTACCATTAAATGTTTTGAGAGCGATAGAAACTCTGCAAGTTACAAAATGGAAATTTCATAATGTACTCAGCATAAAAAATCTTTATCTTATCTCTTTTTGGCTCCATAAAGCCCCAAAAACATAAATTTTTCAATCGTTGGATTATTATTCTACTCTTTGGATGGATTTAGCCATACATCCAAAGAACTTTTTGTCTGTCAAGATTGAATAAAATTATTCTTACTAAAGTCTTTTTAACCTTATTTCTCCCCAAAATCCACATAAACTGCTCAATATTACTAAAGGCAATAATAATTTAAGCCAGTTCACTGCTTTTTTTTCTTGATAGTACTCCAAAGGAAAAATATTCCAATTTTCTTTCAGTACGGGTGCTTCCGAGAATATTTTGGGATAAAAATAAAGTCGTTTCTGCTCATGAAATTTTACTAATTGTTCTCCAAAACTAAGTTGATTCCCCAAGCCCGTTTTCGCTAAATCGTTCATCGTCAGTGCTGTATGGATGCTTGGAAAAATCATGCTTAAAGTACTGCTGAGATTTTCTCGTTGTCTTAATTTAAGTTGTAACTGTTTAGAGGCATTGCTGGCTTCATCATCGCCCATTTGTTGCATGGCATAATACCAGAGCCAATTGAAATCACCTTCGGGCATTTTGAACTTCGCAAACTGGGGATAGTGTTTGAAAAACTTTTGAACTGTTACCTCCTTGGGTAAATCCCATTTTTTGTGGTAGCCATCACGGCTGTCTAATACCGTTTGAAAGGTTTCGGAAACTGGTAATTTGGCATTAACGAATGCCGTAGAAATGGCTGGACTAATGACGGTTAAAATTACCCAAGCCAATAAAAGAACAATGGCATTTTGACTTGAACTTTGCTGAAAACTTATTACAAACCAACCCAGACTAAACCAAAAAATAAGGTATAAAATAGAGACAACCATAAAAGCCAGAAAAGGCACATCAAAAGCAATATTTAAGTAAAATTTAGCTACCAAAAACAAAAGTAAAAGCACCAATAAAATGCTTGAAAAACGAATCAAAATCTTAATACGGAGCAATTTTTTGGGATTTGCTGATTGGCTCAATACTAAACTCCAAGTACCTCCCTCTCTTTCTTCTGAAAGCAAACTGTAACAAAACGCAATGATAATGAGGGGAAAGAAATAGATTAAAACAAAGCTGAAATCTAAATTACCCAGCAAAGAATACAGCGGGTTCAGAAGGTCAGTATTGTACTTTTGCTCTTCCAAAAACCGAATGGTAACATTCTGAACCGAAGGATTTACGTCTCGTTGCCCAATAGATAGTGCAGCTAAATTGGGCATTTCATTGACCAAACCAAACTTTACATAATACAGTAGCAATCCAATCTCTTTTGGATGATATTTTACATTTCGTTTGATGCTTTCTTGTTGATTATAAGCCGTTTGTGTGACATTTTCTTGGTATTTATTCAGAAATTGTTTGCCCGTATTGATACCCAAAAGCCCTGTAAAAAACAATAAGCCCAAGCCCCAGAGCACGCCTTTTGAACGGATAAAATTGAGTAATAATAATCGTGTCATGATTTTAGATTACTTTAAATGTATGGGCATATTTTTTAATGAAAATACTGATAACCAATATTCCCAAAAGGAGTGCAATGATGGAAGTGTACTCCTGAACCAGAACGGCTAACAAACCAATGAATTGATACTGGAAATCAGGTAATTCTTTCCAATATTTATTACTAAGAATCGCATTTTTGTCAGCAGAATTTTTCACATTATTGCTGATAAATTTTATCTGTAACTCATTCATTTTCTGAGCCAGAGCATACCTGAATTTTTCGGCTTGGTGCTGAAAATCACTGTATGTAGCAAAGTCTGTTCCTGCCAAAGCCATTGAGATATTCTTGAGGGCAAGATACGGATTGAACAAACCAAAATATCGAACTACATTTTGTTGTTTTTCATAAATCTTCATCAAATCAGCCTGATGACGGTCGTAGGTTTCGGCACTTAATCTTTCTCCCTCTTTCATCACAAAACCACCATAATTGAAAGGTAATTTTTGAACGGAATCTACTTTATAAGCCATTAAAACAGAATCTTTGAGAGCTTTGTAGTGCGGGTCGTCGGGATTATGACTATCGCCTTGTTTCAAGATTTCGGCTTCAATTGCCATATCAAAAGCTATTTTTGTGGGTGCAGGATACAGATACTGACCCAAAACCAAAGCCATTTTGGGTAAAACTAAGGTGAAAATTAACCATGCTCCAATGAGAGTCGTGAGTGCAGTTTTAGGATGGGTACTTGTTGCCGAAACCAAAACGGCAATTAAACTCACTATCCAAAAATAAATAGAATATGCTAAACCAATTAATAAAAAACGGATGAATACATCTATTTTTGAGGTCTCGAAATCTAAAAATAGTAAGATTCCCAAACTGATGAGAAGGGTAGGGGCAAGTATCAAAATGGCTAATTTAAACAGCCCAAAGGCTTTTCCTACGATGATTTCAGACCAGCTAACTCCTTGAACCAAAAGGATTTTCAACGTGCCATTTTCTCGTCCTGTGGCTACCAAACCAAAACCCCAGAAAAACAACAAGAGCGGTAATAACAACTGCAAAACCATTGCTACGGAAATTTCACCAAAACGCAATAAACTACTTGAAAGACTTGCTTCGGAAAAATTAGTGGTATTTTGTTTGTGGGCTTCCAAGAAAATGGCATTACCCGTGAAACTCTCCATTCCGAAATCGAAAAAACTCAGGGGATATTTGTTTCTGAAAGCAACATAACCATAATGAGCCATGCGGTGTGGATGTTTGTCGGGGCTATTTTCCCAGCGTTCACGTACTTCGTGGGCGTAGTGTTTCACGGTTTCTTGCTGAAATAGATAACTTTTCACACCCGAAACAATGCCAAATAGTAATAAACCAAACATCATGGCAACCAAATAAATGGTGCTACGATTTTGAAAAGTATCTTTCCAGACTTGTGTGGATAATATTTTTATATAATTGTATCGCATTTTTATAAAAAAATTACCACGAATGGCAGAGCATTCGTGGCATCTAAATTTAAAATCTGTAAGTGGCAGTCAGCATTACATTTCTTGGTGCTCCGGGGAATAAACGAGTGTAATTTTGAGCCCCCAACCAGTACGTTGAGTTAAATACGTTATTGATATTCATCGCTAACTGAACGCTACTTTTGGTAGGTGTGTAATAAAAAGCGGCATCACAAACCGTAAAGGCGGGAACTTCAAAGCCACGGTTGAACCACGGCACTTTACTGCCCTGCGACTGAATACCAAAACCGATACCTAAATCTTGTAAAGCCTTTATATCTCTGAAATTATATCTTGTCCAAATATTGCCACTATGGGTGGGTGTGTTTTCTTTGCGTTCGCCAATCAGTTTTTCGTTGGCATCCATCACAATTTTGGCATCTATGTAACTATACGAAGCGTTGATTTGCCAGTTTGGTAGAATATAACCCGCCAAATCCATCTCAAAACCACGGCTACGGTCAGCACCACGCTGTACCAAAAGGTCGGGCTGAGTGGGGTCGTTGGCATTCATCAAGATATTTTTTTGGTTGATTTCATAAATAGCTGTATTGAAGGTCATTCGTCCGTTGAATAAGTCTATTTTTGCTCCAAATTCTTTCAAATCGCTCAACAAAGGCTGAAAAGTTGCTGCCGATTTTGCCGTCCAGAAGAAAGCCCCAGTGCTTGGCATCAACGTTACGGTGTTTGACTGTGGCTGAAAACCTTCCAAATACGTTCCGTAAAGATTTACGTTTTTATTGACTGAATACGTCAGACCGATTCTCGGAATCAAGGCAGTATTGGTAAATGAGGCTTCGTTGGGAGCTTCAAAATTAGTAATATCTTTAAACCATTCGTTTCTGAGGCTCAACAAAAGAGCAAATTTCCCAATCTTCATTTGCTCTTGGATATAAATAGCATCCGTAGTCGTGAGGGCAGACGGCACCGCAATCCGAGAATTCATCGTATAATCGTTGATATTTCGGATGGTGTAGGTTGGGTTACTCAAATCAAAATAATTGACATTGGGTCTTGGCAATGTTTTACCCGCTGCCGTAATAGTCTGATAATTAGCGGCATTGGCTACTGTAAAAGCACCCGCCACTGAACCATCTTTCAACAAGAAGCCACGAGCAGCGTTTTGTCCACCACCTTTTAGTTTTTGCCAGTATTGCAAATCGTAACCTACCAATAATTTATGAGACGTTTTGCCAGCGTTGAAGTTGAAGTTAAAATAAGCGTTTAGGTTATCGTTATTCCAAAATTGCTTGCGTTGTACCAACTGCATACCCACCAAACTGGTTACGGGCGTGCCTGTAACATCGGTAGCAAAGGCGTTTGTAGTGCGGTGTTCTTGTAAATCTTCCGTCCAAGTTTGTTTCATGTAGGCGGCGTTGAAACTGATATTTTCGGTAAATTTATGCGATAAATTGGTGGATAAAATCAATTCTTTCGACTTGAAAAAGTCATTAGATGCCCCCAAATTTAGGCTAATCGGTGTACTATTGAGATTCGTTTGTCCTGCCACAGCCCCAAAAATGGGTTGCCCACGGTCGAGATTTCCCACCATGTTGCTGAAAATTATCTCAACGTTTACAGCCGTTTTGTTATTAGGGATGTAACTAAAAGAAGGCGATACCAAAATGGAATTATTATTCACCAAATCACGGAACGAACGAGCTTCCTGATAAGCACCATTGATGCGATAAAGTAAAGTTTTAGACTCGTTCAAAGGTCCTGTAAAGTCCAAAGTAGCACGAATTGTGCTAAAACTTCCCGCACTTAAACTAACCTCTTTTCTGTTTTCAGTCAATGGTTTTTTCGTTACCATATTGATACTTCCGCCAGGGTCCACACTACTAAATGTTACTGAGGCAGGTCCTTTCAAGACCTCTACCCGTTCGATATTATTGGTCAAGGGTTGTAAAAAATAATACTGTCGAGTACGCATTCCGTTGATGATTTGTCCCTCTTCGTTTTGACTTATTCCCCTGATGTTGTATTGGTTATAAAAACTTGAAGGCGTTACACCACTCACAATTTTTACGGCATCTGCTAACTGAAAAGCCTGACGGTCAGCAATTAATTCTTTGGTAACGGTGCTAATAGATTGAGGTAATTCTTTATTTTTGATAGCGATTTTGGTTGCCGAGAAAGAATAATCACTGTTATAATCCTTAGCAACTCGTCCTACTACTTCAACTGTTTGTAATTCTTTTGTTTCTGGACTGATTTCGATGTTCAAAAAACCTTCTTTGGTTTTGATTTCAAAGGTCTTATAACCCACAAAAGATATTTGTAATTTTCCTTTTCCTTCTAAGATAAAAGCCCCTTCGGCATCCGTAATTGTGCCTTTGTCAGTACCCAATAATTTTACGGATGCTCCCACGATTTTTTCGCCTGAATAGGCATCGCTTACTTTTCCTTTAATAGTTTGGGCTTTTATATAAAATGCTGATAACAGCAATAAAATGGTAAATAAATGTTTCATGAAATTGAGAATGTAAGAGTTAATATTAAACAGTTTGTAAATACAGAGCCTCCAATTCGTTGGCAGATATTGAAGCCGCATCAATTACTGAAACCAGATTGCCTTTTTTCATGATACCGATGCGAGTAGCCACTTCTTTGGCTCTAAAAATATCGTGCGTTGCCATCAAGATTGCCGTTCCATCTTTTGATAATTCTTTTAAAATTTCAGAAAATTCATTGGCGGCTTTGGGGTCAAGTCCCGAGGTTGGTTCATCCAGTAATAGAGCTTTGGCTTTTTTGGCTAAAGCAATGGCGATACCCACTTTTTGTCGCATTCCTTTTGAATATCCACTCAGACGTTGATTATGAGCTTCTTTCTGTAAGCCAGCTTTTGAAAGATATTGAGACAAAGCGTTTTTTTCATACGTAAAACCTGCCAAAGAAGAGAAGAATTCAAGGTTTTCTATGCCCGTCAGATTGGGGTACAACATGACCGTTTCGGGAATATACGCTAAGTATTTTTTGGTTTCGAGGGCGTTTTCAGTTACCGAAATCCCATTGATACTTGCCTCTCCACTGCTGGATTCAATAAAACCTAAGAATAGATTGATAGTGGTGGTTTTTCCCGCTCCATTTTGTCCTAAAAGAGCAAATACTTCGCCTGCTTGAATGGTGAGATTAAGCCCTTGCAGAGCAATATTTTCTTTGTATTCTTTTCGTAAATTATGGGCAACGAGCATGGTAGTATTGTTTTACGTACTTTTTAAGCGAGAAGCGATTTGCGAAAAAGCGAATGAGTAAATTTTTGAAAATAAACAACTTCCATCTTTTCTCTTTTGTAAATCACCATCAGTTGGACATATAACAGCAAAATATGCTTAGAAAAATTTTCTAAACATATTCTGCCTAATTAGATAATCAGGGTATTTTCTGAAATATCCTGTTATGATATAAATAATCTATTCCCATCATCAAACTTTCTTTTGATGATTAGTATAATTTATTGTGCAACATTGATGCAAATATAGAGAAGATATTTTTGTGCAACAATATTGCAAGTATGAAATTTGCTTTACATCAATAAATAAGTTCTGGAATGAATGGAAATTTTACTCCTCTGTTTTGTGAGCAATACTTACTTTGGGGATTAGAAAGTCATTCGATGTTTTGTATAGAAGAAACGTTGATTTTATTCCTCGCCTTTGCGGTTCATTTCGGCTCCTAATATCGCAATACGGTATGGTGTTCCTGAAACTTTAATTTTCTGAGAATTACTTAGGTTGGCAGTTGCCACTTTCTGAATTTCTCCTGTTTTGGGAAGGGTAACGTATAAATATTTTTTAGTAGCTACCAATTGTGGTTTTTGGGTTTCTGTTTTGTCCACAACATTGATAATATTCCCCGAGGTTTTCAAAGTGTTCGTTTTCAAATCATAAATTCTTACGCTGCCACTGTGCAATAATGCCACTAATGTGTTTTCTGCGAAGTCCATTTTACACTGCATAATATCGGTATTTTCAATGATTGGCGTGATTTTATTGTTTGTAACATCAATCAAATAAGCTCCTTTGGCGGCGGTATATCCTACAAATTTACCCGTTTCAGAAGTTTCGTAAATAGTACCAAACCAAGCCGTTCCGAAACCATCGGGATGTGGTATTAATTTTTGTTCACCGTTTGCTTGCACCACTAAAATGCCACTTGCTGAACCAAAAACGGCAAAATTTCCATCGGTGGCATTACCATGAATTCCTTTGGTTGCTAATTTTGAGGCAAACAATAATTTTCCTGTGCGGTCAATAATTTTTACTCTTTCGGGCAGAGTTCCTGCTATACTACCATCTTTTTCCGTAACCGCATAAGTACCATTACTAAAAGTTGCCATTGCTCCGTGGTGGGCTACATTTCCCGTAAGAATTTGCGTCATTTTCATTCCGTTTTGATGAACGTCGCTTTCTTTTCCAACGGATAAACTACCGTCGCCATCGTTGAAAGTCATGATTTCCCCCTTTTTGCTTTTAAAATGCGTTGGGAGTTTACTTTCGCCTAACAATGCACCAAATTTGGGTGTTCCTTTTACATCTACGTGGTCTCCGTGGGGTTCAAAACCAGAGTCGAAAGTCTCAAGCATATTGTTATCACGATGCACCAATCCCCCAAAACGTCCAGATTCGGTTGTGTAAACGGCTGATTTTGGGTATTTTGCTTGAAAAGTCTGGACACTCAAATCTCTTGGATTTACCAAAGTTATTTGGTTTGAGGCTTCATCACTGACCAAAACCCTGATGTAACGATACTCGTCGTTATCTTCCGCTGGTTCTACTTCGGTGGTTTTGTTACAACTGGCGGCCATTAGCCCAACCAACAACAAAAAATAGTTTTTTTTGAAAAGATGTTTCATTTTGAAATATAGAGTTTAATTGAATTATTTTAGTTTTTTGGAGAAAAATCCACTCATCAGTGACGAATGGATTTTTGGACTTCACTACCTTTATTTTACTACAAACAAAGTCTTATTGAAATACTGGAAACGGGTCTGGGAATTTGCCTTTATTTTTCCATTGTTCAATTTCTTCTTCCATGCACAGGCATTCTTCTAATTCTTGTGTAATTGCCTCACGGTCAAGGTCTTGCCCGATGAACACTAATTCGTTTATACGGTCGCCAAAACGTGTGTCCCAGCGTTGCATAATGAGGTCTTTTCCGTCTTGCCAAGCAGGATAATGTGGACGTTCCCAGTCGGGTACTGCTGCCCACCAACTACCCGCATAATCTGCTCGTAATGAGCCGCCTGCTTGCCCCCAATTGAGTGCATCATTGGGGCGTGAAACTAACCAAAACAGCCCCTTCGAGCGGATAATGCCTGCGTGCCAGTATTGATTGATGTACGTCCAGAAACGCTCAGGGTGAAAAGGACGGGCATCTCTGAAAACAAAAGATGAAATGCCGTATTCTTCGGTTTCGGGTGTGTGGGTTGATTTTTCTAATTCTTGAATCCATCCCATTGAGGCTGAAGCCTTCTCAAAATCAAAAAGTTTGGTATTCAAAATCTCTTTGAAACTAACTTTACCAAAAGAAGCATCTAAAATTTTGGCATCAGGGTTTAGCTTTTTGATAATCGCTTTTAATTCGCCCAAACGTTCGGGAGCGAGCAAATCGGTTTTATTCAGAATAATGACATTCGCAAATTCTATTTGGTCAGTCAATAAATTGACAATTGTACGGGAATCGCTCGGGTCTTCGTCGTTCATGCCACGAGTCCAAACGGTATCAATTGAGCCAAAGTCTTTGGCAAAATTGAAGCAATCAACCACCGTAACCATCGTATCAATTTCGGAAAAACGGGAGAGGTCAATCCCATTTTCTTCATCAACATAACTGAAAGTTTGAGCAATGGGCAAGGGTTCGGAAATCCCCGTTGATTCAATCAAGAGATAGTCGAAACGGTTTTCACCTGCCAATTTCTCTACCTCAATCATCAAATCTTCACGCAGCGTGCAGCAGATACAACCATTAGACATTTCCACTAACTTTTCTTCCGTCCGTGAAAGTGTATTTTGTTGGTTAACTAACTGAGCATCAACGTTTATCTCGCTCATATCATTCACAATTACGGCTACTTTCAACCCTTCTTTGTTGTGTAGGATATGATTAAGCAAGGTTGTTTTTCCTGCCCCTAAAAATCCACTCAGGACGGTAACTGGAAGTTTTCTGTTTGACATTTTTTACAGTGTTTGATATTAATGAAATGGGTAATTATTAAGCCGATAGAAGCAGCATAACCCAAAAATGGAAGATATTTAAAGTCGTCCTCAAATAGGATGGCAATGGCAAAAAGAGAAAAAAACACCCAAAACCATTTTGTGATTTTCTTGGAATTGGTATGTTGAGTGGCAGAAAATACCGCTATAAAGCTGATGAGTAAGAATGCGTAGTCCCAATAGTGGTACTCATCTGGCACGCCATTGAGAAGCGTATCTTGTAAATATGGTTTTAGAAAAATTAGTATTGGCGTAAACAGGCAGTGTATCAGGCATATTCCCGAACCAGCAATGCCCAAATAATCAAAAAGATATGAATTAGTTTTATTTTCCATACTTGCAATATTGTTGCAAATATAGAGGCATAAAAAAATAAATGCAACATTGTTGCATTTATTTTTTTATGCCTCAAAAATTTAGAATGGTTAAATGACGACAATAGTCTAAATAAAGTTCAAACGTTTATGTTGGAGGTTTGGATGCCTATGATATGATTTGCCAAAATATTGGGGATTCCAGCGAATTATGAAGAGAATATTTTGATGAATTCAAAGAAAATTAAGTATCAATTGTACGTAGGGGAGGAGGAGTCTATTCATTGTCACACAGTTACAGGGTAATTCTGGGAATGAGAATACGTTATCATTAAGCGATTTAAGTCCTAAATTTACTACATCAATCACCGAATGTTTAATCTTTAATATACTTACATCATGAAAAGAATAATTTTTACACTCGTACTTTTTTATCTTTCAATTATTGTTTCTTCAGCCCAAGACTTTGCTGGTAAACGAATTATTAGTGGAAATCTTCAACTGGTTTCAACCAATAGTGCTTTGACACAACCCTTGCAATCTGCTTCTATGGGCAGAAGTAATTCTAATCTAACGCTATCAACCACCTTTCTAATGGGGAAAATCAGAGCTAATAATACTTACACGGCTTATGGTTTTAATCTGGTGGTTAATAGCACTTCTACAACAACGGGAACTACTGCTACCAATGCTATTTATTTTTTGGGTCCAAATATTCAATTTGGAAAGTTTGTAAAAGTATTTGACCAATTTTACTATGCTCCTAATGTGAACTTGAACGCCTCGATAATATTTGGTTCTGAAACACCCAACCCGAACAATAGAACTACCAGTGGATTTTCTTTCAACGGCAATATTTCCCCTCTTAATTTTGTGTATCAAGTAAAAGGTAATATTTTACTAAGCATGAATTTGGGAAGTGTTGGCGTAAATTATAATCATCTAAAAACTTCAGAAGATAATGGAGCAAGTACTACTTCAAACTTAATTTCATTGTATGGAAGCGTCAGTAATTTCTCAGGTATTGGAGCGTATTATTTATTCTAAAAATATAGGGCAGAAAATCTAAATCTGCCCTATGTTGTCTTTACCATTTTACACCATCACCTTTTTGAATGTCCTTGCGTTGGCAATAACCAGCATTTACTTCTAATACATATTTTGCATTTTCATAAGAGGGAATTTGTTCCTCTGAAAAAGGGATTCTGTTAGCTTGAATGGTGATGATTTTTTTGGCTTCATCTAAAAACAAAATATCCAAAGGAATGTAAGTGTTTTTCATCCAAAAAGTGCGGGGTTCACTGTTCGGAAAGATAAAAAGCATTCCGCACGAGTCGGGCATGGCACGCCTGTACATCAGCCCTTGAGTGGTTTCTTGGTCGTTGTCAGCAATTTCTATGCTGATTTTTTGCTGATTTTTAGTGAAAATTAGTTCTCCTTCTTTCTTGAATGGAGGCTCTTCAACCGCTACATTTTCGGGTGAACTTTGAGTAATGGGTTCTTGCGTTTTTTTGGAAAAATTCAGAATTCCCGTTGAAATTAATCCTCCGAAAAGTAGGACAATAACTAAAATGATAGCGATAATTTTTTTCATAATGTTGGCGATATTTTCCGTAAATTTACCATTATCAATTTACCTTTTCAATCCTCATGAAAAAAACACTACTATTTTTTTACTTACTGCTAATTGCTCAAAGTTCGCTACTCAAAGCCCAAAAAATTTGTTTTTACAATGGCAAAATTTACACCGTTGATGCTCGTAGTTCGGTTGAGGAAGCAGTTGTGGTTGAAAATGGTAGAATTTTATTTGTGGGTTCAACACCACAGGCTCGTGCTGCTTGGTCTGACAGTAGAACCAAAATGGTAGATTTGGGTGGTAAACTGATGCTTCCTGGTTTTATTGATAATCATACGCATTTTTCCGATGGAGGAATGTATCTTTTGGGAGTGGATTTGCGAGGGGCAAAATCCACAACGGAATTTAAAGCCATTCTGAAAAAATACGTAGAATCTCATAAAGACGAATGGATAAAATCGGGTAATTGGGACCACGAGGCTTGGGAAGTAAAAGATTTGCCCACTAAGGAAATGATTGATGATTTCTCGAAAGAAACGCCCATTTTTATTGACCGTTTTGATGGACATATGGCATTGGCAAACTCAAGAGCCTTGGCGTTGGCGGGCATCACGAAAGACAGCAAATCGCCCGATGGTGGTGAAATAGTGAAAGACCCCAAAACGGGTGAACCCACGGGTGTATTGAAAGATGCCGCTATGTCGTTGATTTACAATATTATACCGCCTCCTACACCCGACCAAAAAATAAAGTATGTACAACGTGCCTTGCAAGAAGCCCGTGAAAATGGCATTACGTCGGTGCAAGATATTACTTTTCAACCCGATTTGATTGCCTACCAAACACTTGAGAAAGAAGACAAATTAACCTGCCGTTTTTATACTCGTTTGCCGATAAGTTCTTATGAAAATTTAGTCAATGCGGGAATCCAAGTAGGGTTTGGGTCGAATAAAATCAAATTGGGTTCACTGAAAGCCTATGCTGATGGTTCGTTGGGTAGTAGCACAGCGTTAATGTTTAAACCTTACGACCAAAATCCTAATACCCGAGGTTTGGCAAGTGATATTGTGATTAATGGCAACTTGAAAAAATGGGCAACCGATGCGGATAAAAATCATTTGCAATTATCAATTCATGCCATCGGCGACTCCGCTAATTATTTGATGCTCAAATTGTTTGAAGACATCGCTAAAACCAATCCAAAGTGGGACAGACGTTTCAGGATTGAACACGCCCAGCACGTAAGGTTTGAGGATATTCCACTTTTTGCCAAGTTAGGTGTGGTAGCTTCCGTACAGCCTTATCATTGTATTGATGATGGCGTTTGGGCTGCCAAGCGTATTGGTAAAAGAATAGATTATACTCATCCGTACAAATCGTTTTTGGATGCTGGCATCAAACTGTGCATGGGTTCAGATTGGTCAGTTGCTCCGTTAAACGCCATTTTGGGTATTTATGCAGCGGTAACTCGCCAGACGGTGGATGGAGGAAATCCGATGGGTTGGATTCCGAAACAGAAAATTGGAATTGCCGATGCCATCAAAGGTTATACCATCAATAATGCGTATGCGGCTTTTGAAGAAAAAGAAAAAGGCTCGATAGAACCGGGAAAACTGGCAGATATGGTTGTCCTTTCAGAAGATATTCTAACCATTAATCCAGAAAAAATAAAAAACGTGCGAGTTTTGATGACTATTTTTGATGGAAAAATTGTTTATGAGAAAAAGTAGGTCAGGCTTTAGGAGTTGGAATATAGGGTTTTTAAAATATCTTACCCAAATTCATAGATTTCTAATACCCAAAATCCTAATCCCAAAACCCCTCGAACCCCAAAATGGAATTATCTGAAATTATAAAATATCTATCTGATTCAAAAGAAATTATCAGTGCTGGGCTTTGGGCGGTAACATTGGTGGTATATGCCGAGAATGGACTTTTCTTTGCCTTTTTTCTCCCAGGTGACTATTTGCTATTTCTCACGGGCATATTTGTGGGTACTGGTTTCTTAAAATACACGATTGCGACTGTTCTCCTGTACCTTTTTGTAGCGGCAATATTAGGTTCGCTTACGGGCTTTTTATTTGGACGTTTCTTTGGAAGTACCCTTGAAAACCGCCCAGACCGTTGGTATTTCAAGAAAAAACACGTGAAATCTACCGAAGATTTTTTTGAAAAATACGGCAATCAAGCCCTTATTATCAGTCGCTTTTTACCTTACATTCGTACCTTTGCCCCAATTTTGGCGGGTATTAGTAAAATGAATTATCCCAAATATTTGTTTTTGAATGTATCAGGTGCGGCTCTGTGGGTGGGTTCATTAGTGGGCGGAGGATACTATTTTGGTGTTCAGTTCCCGTGGATTATCAACTATGTTCATTACGTAATTTTATTCTTTTTGGTAGTTACTACTTTTACGGTTGTGAAAGGGTATTTGAATGTAAGTCGTAAATCGTAAACCGTTAATTATTGTAATGTGGCGTATAGCATAAACCCAAATTATTAGAATGTTGGCGTATGCCATACGCCATTATGATATAACCAATATTTATAATTTTAATTAATTCGTAAGTCTTAAAGTTATCATATAACTTAAATAGTCAGAGTTTTTATACGCCTACGGCTTACAAACTATTTTATGCTTTCAGATTTCAGTTACATATTACTCTTTATCATTTCAGCCATTGCTTTCACGGCTTTGATGCTGTTTGTGGCAAAATTAATTCGTCCCAATCGCCCTAATGTTGAAAAATTATCAACCTACGAGTCGGGTGAAGAACCCGATGGTAACGCTAATGTTCGATTCAATATGCGTTTTTACGTGGTGGCTTTAATTTTTGTTTTATTTGATGTAGAACTTATTTTCCTCTTTCCGTGGGCAACTGTTTTCGGAAATCAGCATTTAATAGAAATCACCAATGGTACTTGGGGGTGGTTTTCGGTGGTAGAAATGTTTATTTTTGTGGGCATTTTGGTACTTGGATTAGCCTATGCTTGGGTGAAAGGACACCTCGAATGGGTACGTCCAGAAGTACAGAAGCCTACTTTTCAAACAAAAATCCCCACTTCTCTTTACGAAAATATCAATAAAAAGTACGAGCAGAAATAGGTGAGTAGGAGTTAAACGAATTAGTTTATTAAGTTTTACTCAAAATCTATCCAATTATCAATAACCAGTTTAGTTAGGGTTTGAGTATTGGGCGTTGAAATCTTAATTTGTTGGTAATTAGTGATTTATACCAAAATAAAACGTATATTAAATGGTGTTCATTACTTAAAGTATAAGTGACAAGGATTGATTGATTCTATCCAATGCTCAATATTAGAATTTAGCAATTCTCTCAAAATTATTATCAAACGGTTTGCGGACTTGCGTTTTATCTCCTATATTGCTGACAAATTAATAGTCACAATAAATTACACTTAATGGATATTCAAACTCTACAAAGCCAGTCTGTTCCCTCTTTTTCAATTAAAATCGTTTATCTTCTTGGAAAAGCCTATTTATTAGTTCCCGACCAATCCAAAATTCGTCATGTGCTTATCAGAGATATTGTTCGTTTAGAAGGAGTACGCAATTACACCATTATTCACTTGAAAAATGGTAGTACCATGATTAGTTCCAGAACCTTAAAAATCTACGAAAGTGTACTGTTGGAAGCCAATTTTCTGAGAGTTCACAGGGCTCATCTCATTAATTTACAGTGCATGAGCAAATACGATGAATGTAGCTGGTTAGCAACTATGCAAAACGAAGACATTATTACCATCTCAAGAAGGAAGCGAAAAGATTTTCAGAGTAGAATTGCTTTGATATAATTACATTTGTAGAAAATAAGATTGTATTCGTTCAGTCAGAAGTTTCTATGTCTTCACGTTTTCGTTTTCTAATCGTTCGTCTTCCTTTCATGAAGGTAAATGGCATGGCTATTTTCCCCTTCCTTTTTGTTAGGTCTAAGAACCCCTCTAAGATTCTAATCAATCACGAAAGAATACATTTTAGGCAACAACTCGAACTACTCATTATACCGTTTTATTTTTGGTATGTAGTAGAATATCTGCTACATAGAATAAAGGGCAAGTCAGGAAATCAGGCGTATAGAAGTATTAGTTTTGAAAGAGAGGCTTATCAAAATGATGAGAACTTATCTTATTTGAAAAATAGAAAATGGTGGGCGTTCCTCAAATATTTGTAATCATTACCATAAATTTTGCGGGCAAACGATTCTATGACGATTATTGAGCATGATACCCACTACAATTTCGTGTGAGCCTTTTGAACGTTCCCTAATATCAGAAAGTGTATAATCATAAGAGTAACCAAGGTTAATAAACGAGCTAATATTTACCCCCAAAAGTCCCACCACTGCATCTTTGTGTCGATATGACCCTCCGAACCAAAAGCGGTCTTTGTGTACAGCCTTCACATTAATATCAAAACTCATCGGAGCTTGATTTACCCTTTTTATCAACGTAGATGGAATAACTACCCAATCCTCGTTTACGTCGTACCGTACCCCTGCCGTTAAGAAATAATGTGGATAGGTAGTTCCCAGCCACGAATACGTACCAATAGCTTGGTCGGCATTTTGGTAATTGAAGTTATCAAAAATAAGTTGGTTGGCTGATAAACCCAAAAAGAAATGCCGAGAATATAACCAAGCTCCCAAATTGATATAAGGTTGAATAGCTGAAAGTTGTCCTGAAGGCAATATGGCTTGGTCTGGATTATCTTTTACCTGTATTTTGCTAAAATCTAAGCTGTATTGTGTGATGCCACCTGATGCTCCAACGGCTAATTTCAACATCCCCGAAACGGGAATATGATAAGCGTAGCTCGCTGTAATACTATTTTGGGTATTTGCCCCAATGTGGTCGCTGACAACGGCAATGCCTACGCCATGATGACCGGGTACACGAGGAGCTCCACGGAACTCGGTTGAAAGCGAAAGTGGGCGACGAATCGTCTTACTAATATTGGGTGTAGCTCCCGTACTGGTGCGGTCGGGCTTGCCAATGGGCATATGAGCAGAAACGTAATAAGTTACAGGAGCACCTGGAAAATCAGTCCACTGATTTCGATACCCCGTTTTTATATCTATGTAGTCTTCAATACCCGAAACGGCTGGATTTATTAGGTAGCTATTCATCATGTACTGACTGTACTGTGGTTTACTCTGGCAAACCCCAATCAGTGAAAATGAAATAAGAAGTAGCGTTAGGATATATTTCTGCATAAATTTTATGAGTATTTCTTCTGTGACTACTCATTAACGAAAAAATAAACCATAAAGATAAATAGAATAGTGTTTTTTTTAGAATTTAGCTAACTATAATTATTTTTTGGATGCTTTGTGTTTTATTTTTGTTCTTAATTTACGAATAACTTAATGACTTTAGGCATGAATAATTCAGTCAAAAAAAATAGTAAAAAAGACGATGGAGTCATCTTAGGGAAAAAAGACTACAAGATTTGGATACATCCTGATGCTTTCACTAAGCCTGCATTGGAGTTACCACCATTACCTTTACGTCAAAAAAGCCACTTTGAATAGATTGATGAACTACATTTTAGATACACAAATCTTCATTTTTCTAAACGAAGATAACCCTGTTCTACCGACCATTGTAAAAGAATTTGTAGCAAATGAGGAAGTAAAATTATATATCAGTGAAGCCACTCTAATGGAAATGGCAATTTTGGCTAATAATCAATACATAGAAACTTATCCGTCTTTTGATAAATATATTACCAATAAGTTATTCTCAAATGAAATACGTGTACTGGGGTTGGACTTATTAGATTACAGAGTACTATCCAAGCTACCACAACATCACCGAGACCCTCATGATAGACTTATCATTGCACAAGCCATATCTCATGGATTTACCGTAATATCAACGGATCATTATTTTCCTCCCTATCAGGTTGATGGGCTAAAATTATTGAGTGTTGCTAAGAAAAAATACTAACTATAAAATGCGTAAAATATTCTTTACTCCCGGCCCTGCGGAACTCTATCCTACCGTTGAGAAACATTATCAAGATGCTTTTGAGCAACAATTAGGCTCAATATCTCACCGCTCGCAAAAGTTTAGGGACATTTACAAACACACCGTTGAACAACTCAGAATCCTCATGAATGTGCCTGCATCGCACGGGATTTTCTTTATGGGTTCGGCTAATGAAATTTGGGAAAGATTGATTCAAAATACCGTCGAACACGAAAGTTTTCACTTGGTGAATGGGTCATTCTCAAAGAAATTTTACGATTTTTCAGTGGATTTGAACAAATACGCTCACAAGTTTGAAAAACCTTTTGGAGAAGGATTTGACAACGCCGAAATCGTAGTACCAGAATACGCTGAATTAATTTGTACCACTGCCAATGAAACGTCTTCGGGTGTACAGATGCGTCCTGCCGAAATACATAAACTAAAGCGAGCCAACAAAGATAAATTTGTCTGTGTGGATATGGTGTCTTCTGCCCCTTACCCAGACTTGGATTTTAATACAATTGACTCTGCCTTTTTCTCCGTCCAGAAATCGTTTGGAATGCCTGCGGGTTTAGGTTGTTGGATTGCTAACCCGTCGATGTTAGAAAAAGCCGAGCGGATGAAAACCCACGAAAATCACATCGGGACTTACCATAGTTTACCGTCGTTATTCAAGAATTTTTCGAAATACGAAACCCCCGAAACGCCCAACGTAATGGCTATTTATGTATTAGGAAAAGTGGCGGAGGATATGAACAACATCGGTATTGATACCATCAGAAAACAAACTGAGAAAAAGGCAAAAGCACTCTATGATTTTGCCGATAAATGTGATTATTTGGAAGTTTTTGTTAAAAATCCAGAACATCGCTCACAGACGGTAGTAGTAGTGAATGTGAAAGAAAAATCAGCCACTGACATTATCAAACAAGTACAAAATGAGGTGAATATGGTGATAGGTTCAGGTTACGGAGATTTCAAAGCTACCCAATTAAGAATTGCCAATTTTGCCGCTGTGAATTTAGAACAAATTGAGACATTGATTGAGGCACTAAAGAAAATATGAAAAGGGATGATGCCCTCTGGAAGGGAATTTTAGAAGATTTATTTGACGATTTTCTCCGATTTTTCTTTGAAAATGCAAACGAAATCTTTGATATGAATCGCCCTTTTGAGTTTTTAGATAAAGAACTCGAACAATTATTTCCAACCAACGAAGAGGAGTTTTATCCCCGATATGTAGATAAATTAGTAAAGGTTTTTACCAAAGAAGGAAATGAACAATGGATATTGGTTCATGTGGAGGTACAAGGAGCAAAAGATAGATTATTTGCCCAAAGAATGTACACCTATCATTATCGAATTTGGGATAAATATCAAAAACCAATTACAGCATTTGCTATTCTGACAGATACCAATCGGAATTTTCACCCAACTTTCTTTGAGCAAGCACTCTTAGGTACAAAAATTAGATATGACTTTAATACCTATAAAGTTTTGTTGCAAGATGAAGTAAGTTTAGAGCAAAAGAATAACCCTTTCGCCATGGTTATTTTAACGGTTTTAACTGCTTTGAAGAAAGGGAAAGTTTCAAATGAAGAGTTGTTTGATTTGAAGATAAGTTTAGCTAAAAGACTGCTATCCAGACAGATAGATAAAGATAAAATCAGAGGTTTAATGAACTTCCTAAAACTATATATACGTTTTGGAAATGATGATTTTATTACTAAATTTGATGAACAAATTAATATTATCACCAATCAATCAACTAAAAATATGGGTATTGAGGAATTTGTTTTAGACAGAGCCAAAAGAGTAGGCTTGAAGCAAGGAATGGAAAAAGGAATTAAAAAAGGAATGGAGAAAGGCATAGAAAAAGGAATAGAAATATCAAATACTACAAAAAACAAACTTTTTGTAGAAAGCCTTTTAGAGAAGACAGATTTTAACGATGATAAAATTGCCGATATAGTTGGTGTTAGCGTAGCTTTTGTAGGGTCGATTCGTGAACAATTTAAGAAGTAAACCATTTTAACAATATTTAATCCCCAAAAAAAACCGCTCTGTCGTGGAGCGGTTTTTTTATTTGTAAATTTGTGGAATCGTAATCAAAAATTTGCGAGATGAACTAATGAAACTCCTTGATTTATACATTATTAAAAAATTCCTGAGAACGTATTTCTTTGCGGTACTAATCATCGTAACGATTATTATGGTGATTGATTATACCGAAAAAATTGATAATTTCATCGATAATAAAGCACCACTTCGTGAGATTCTATTAGATTATTACCTCAACTTCATTCCGTACTGGGCAAATTATATCAGTCCGCTGATGGTATTCATAGCCACCGTGTTTTTTACGGCAAATATGGCTGCTCGTACCGAAATTATTGCGATTCTAAGCACTGGCGTTAGTTTTATGCGTTTCCTGCGTCCCTACGTAATGGGGTCGTTGGTGATTGGGTTACTAACTTTTGCGATGGTAGGATGGATAATCCCGATTGCGAACAAAACTCGGATTGCCTTTGAACGCAAATACGTGGAGGGTGGCAATTATTACTTTAATGGGCGAGATGTGCATATCAAAATCGGACCAGAAGATTATGCCTACATGGAAAGCTACGACACAGGAACGAACACAGGGTATCGTTTTGCATTGGATAAAATTTCGGGTAGTGAATTGAAAATGAAGTTAATGGCAGATAGAATCATTTGGGATTCTACCCGTAGGAAATGGACTATTCAGGATTACAGAATCAGGGAATTTTTGAAAGATGGAAAAGAAAAACTTTCCTATGGTGTAAAATTAGACACTACGCTCAACCTACTACCCAAAGATTTTG
This sequence comes from Arcicella sp., assembly GCA_025454855.1. Taxonomy (GTDB): domain Bacteria; phylum Bacteroidota; class Bacteroidia; order Cytophagales; family Spirosomataceae; genus Arcicella. Next base: position 2,801 of record JALONS010000027.1, on the reverse strand, counting down.
ATAGTAAATATCAACTGCAAGAGACATTTACCATGCCCGAATTACAAGAAACCATTGATAAAGTACGCAGCAGGGGAGCAGACGGAATAGAGGTTTTCTTGATTGAAAAGTATTTACGTTTCGCCAATCCTTTTGCCGTAGTGATATTAACCATCATTGGGGTAATTGTATCGGCAAGGAAATCACGAGGGGGCGTGGGTTTTCAGATTGCCTTGGGTTTTATGCTGGCGTTTTTATACATTTTATTCTTTATGATGAGCAAGGGAATTGCCCAGTCGGGTGGTATGCCACCGCTGTTGGCAGTTTGGCTACCCAATATTGTTTTTACGTTGATTGGCATGATTCTGTACCGAGCCGTTCCGAGGTAATATTTCTTTAACGAATATCGGAAGAATCTGGAATAAAAATCATTACGTAAAAATCAACAAAATGAATTCAGAAAACAATCTAACCTCCAACAGCTACCAGCCTAAATTATCCGATTATTTAACGCTCCATTTCGTAGTGTTGATTTATGGATTTACGGCGATATTGGGCAAACTGCTTTCCATTGATACCATCGGTTTGGTATTTTTTCGTACTTTTTTGGCTACGACTGGCTTTTATATTTACTTCAAAGTCAGAGGTTTATCTATTGATATTGACACCAAAGGTAAATGGCAGTTATTAGCAACGGGCGGAATTATCATTGCTCTGCATTGGTTCACTTTTTTTTACAGTGCCAAAGTATCCACAATTGCCATTAGTTTGGCGGGGATTTCTACCACCTCACTCTGGACAAGTCTGATAGAGCCTTTCATGAACCGTACCAAAATTAAACTCGTAGAAGTGCTACTGGGCGGTGTGGTTATTTTTGGTTTATACCTAATCTTTTTGTTTGAATTCAACCACGTTTGGGGCTTAGTATTGGGTATCATCGCCGCCATTACAGGTGCTGTTTTTTCAGTATTGAATGGACAATTTGCCAAGAGATATTCCCCCCAAATTATCACTTTTTATGAAATGGCTGGGGTTGCCATTACTACGGCTTTTCCTTTAGGTTATTTCTTGATGGTTGGAGACGCTACCACCAAATTGATTCCTACGGGTTTGGATTGGCTCTGGATTATTATTTTATCGTTGGTTTGTACGGTGTACGCTTATTCTAAATCAGTAGATTTAGTCAGAATTTTCTCGGCATTTACCTTCACATTGACCATTAATTTAGAGCCAGTATATGGAATAATGCTCGCTTACTCAATTTTCGGTGAAAAAGAACGCATGACATCGGGTTTTTACCTCGGAACTTTGGTAATTTTGGGTTCTGTTTTGATTTATCCCTTATTACGAAAACCAAATGTATAAATATAATACGCTGAAATACCCTACCATACTTCTCGGCATTATTCCCATCTTATTTTTTATTTATTACGTTTGGCAATTTACAATTAACGTTCCCTTCTTAGATGATAGCCTTTATTACACCAAATGTTTGGTAGATGTAGAAAACAGTAAGTCTGTGGTGGATTCTTTCTGGATTTTCATGAAACAACATACCATTACCGAACACCGCACGCCTGTTTCAAAGTTTACGGCTTGGTTGATTTATCAATTCACGGGTAAGTTTGATTACGTCATTTTAGCACATCTTGGCAACTTGGCTCTGTTTGGAATGTTATTTTTGTTTTGGCGTTTCTTTAGAAAAACACAGACCAACCTCTTATACTTTCTGCCCATTCCGTTTTTGATTTTTCAGATGCAAACCTATGAAAATCAATTCTGGACTATTTGTAACTGGACTTACTACCCCATCGGGCTTTTACAAATGGTGGTATTGTACTTTCTGAGTTACCAAAAGAAGAATAATCTGCTTTACGCTGCTCTGACGGCTATATTAGTAACATTTACTTTCAGTAATGGAATGTTTGTCTTTTTGCCAGTAGGATTGGTGCTGCTTTATCAAAAAAGATATAAAGCGTTGGGAATATTTATCGTGATTGGCTTGGCGTGTGTAGCCTTGTATTTTAGTAACTACAAGCCTTCGCCCATTGCCCCGCATGAGTTTTCGATAAGTAATTTATTAGTAGGTTTTGTGCTGATGTTGGGGGCGTATGTAGATGTCCAGAGTTATCATCAATACACCATTTTTACCAGTACTATTTGTGGCTTAATTATTTTATTATTAATGACCTACGGTGGATTTATTCTATTGGGTAAATACTTCAAGAATGAAAGAGATTATTTGAAAAACGCTGAAACACAACATTTTATGTTCATCGTTTCTTCGATGATAGTCCTGTGTATGTCGGCCGTATTCTCGTTACACGGGCGAACATGGTTTTGAGGAAATGTTTGTAAGTCGCTACCGATTTATCAGCGTAACGCTCTTGTGTTTGGCTTATTTATTCTTCTTGATTTTGATTAAAAACAAGACTGCCAAATTAGTCATAACCTTAGTTTTTACGCCTATAATGGTATTTTTATACGGTTATTCGTATTACTTTTTGCACGAAAATAATGTAAACTTTCGGGAAAGATTGGTAGCCGCTACTTTCAATTTTAAATACCATAATAGTTGGGTATTATATCCTTTTGATAATGATTGGACTTACCAAGTGGACGTGGTGAATGTAGAAGCCATCAAGAAAGGCATTTATCAACTACCCAATTTACCATTTACCCCTTTTCAAGAGGCCATCCAAAAAGATACTATTCAGCAAATTAAGAATTTAGGCTTAAATTTGATGGAGCAAAAAGACCGATTTGTTTTAAAAAATGAAACGCTCAACGTTGAGAATCCACTCACGGTAGAACAAAATGTG
>JALONS010000239.1 GCA_025454855.1 Arcicella sp. | reverse complement strand
GTGGCTCGATAGGCAGCATTCAAATTAGCCACCATCGTATTGATTTCAGCATCAGTAATAAGGCTGGATGAGGTGCTGGGTTCTATCACGTGAACGACCAACGGAATTCTCACTACGCCCGTTAGTACATTGATTTGTTGCTGAGAAGGATTCTTTTTAGCAGCATTTATTTTATTCAACACTTGTTGAACAAGGTTTTTGGTTTGCTCGTCGGGTTCGTAGTTACACTTGTAAGGCGTGTCTTGAGCGAAGGAATTAAAAACTGAAAAAAGGCAAAAAATAGCAATCGAAAAAAGGTAATTAATGGCGGTTTTCATAATGGAAAAAGAGCTTTTAAGTGGATAATTTAAAAGCTACTTAGGGAAGTAAAGACTAATGCGGACTTTAAATTAAGAAAAATAATTGAAAATGATAGTATGAGATTCAAGCTATTCCAAATTTTCAACTTGGAATCATTGATAATTTCAGCTTTTAACTGGGTCGTATAGACTGAAATTTTTATTCTTAGCACTTTCCGATTTGCAAATGCTCTTCTATTATTCGTTTTAAGTCAAAAAAGACATGGAACAGCTTGGGGAAGGTTTCAGCCTATGAAAAAAGTTCAAACTAGGGGGCTTGAACGAGAGTGGGTACTTTAAAGTTCAATAACTTGAAATAGAGTTGATAAATACAGGATAATGCCAATAATAGTAACAATTATATGTGGTAAAATTACATGATGCCATTTCATTATGAAAAAAAGCCTGTTGAATCCCCCTTCATTGTATGAATCAGACCAACTTGAACCTATTTGTAATGGCATAAGTTTACCTCGTTGTCCTGAAAAATAACTTTCAATCTCTCTACTTCTTCGATAATGTGCATATTGGAATGTCTTCCAAGATGCCTCAAGAATCCAAAAAATAAATGAACCTAATGATGCAATTAAAAAGATTGAAGGTGCTTTACTCGAAAAAGCTACACCAAATGCTGTAAAACCGAAAGTTACGCTCCATGCCTTAATAGTTAGAGCCTTATTATCAAAATTTTCGATTGTTGATTGTAAATGCAAATATTCTGCTTTTAACAAATCTCTTTTTTCTTTTTCATTCATAAGATTAGGCTTTTACTCATTCGTGTAAAAACAATAACAGTTATACTAAAAAGAAATCAATCTCCCCTCTCTGATCGTAGGTTTTTCCTACGACCTTAAATCATATAGAACGTCTCGCTCATATCTTGCAAGAAATTTGAAGTCTCATTTACAGCCGTTGCTGTTGTCTAAACGAAGCGACACCAACAACCTCACAATAAAAGTTATTAGTAACTGATTTTGTAGCTATTTATTTGGGTTTTCAAAGTCAGTCGAAATAAACTCGAATACCGACAACAGCGGGAATGAGGGAAAAACCGTGTTATCTTTCAATTCATCAACTTTTCCCTCATTTCTCTAACCATCTCAAAAATATTAATTAATATCTAATATTCAAAGATTTCCTCCAAATCCTTCCCCCAAACTACCATTAGTCACAATTAAATACAAACCATTACCAAATAACGGAGAAGTCTTAGTAATTTTGCAGAACTCAAACTAATACGTTTGAAAAACTAAATAACCGATAATTTTTTTCTAAGCATAAAATACTTGGAATACAATACTTTTAAAACAATGATGGATAGAAATCAAATCACGGGGTTGTTGTTGATAATGGCAATGTTGCTGGGTTATCAATTTTTCTTTGCCCCCACGATTGAACCTGAAAAACCACAAGACAAAGCCAAGATAGCTCAAAATCAAAAAGCACCCGTAGCCAAAGTAACCGCCAAGCCTGATTCAGTGGCTTTGAAGTCAGCCGCTGGAGACTTCGCTTCGGCAGCCGTTGGAACAGCCAAAGAGGTGATTTTAGAAAATAAAGATATTAAAGTTACTTTTTCTACCCAGGGTGGACGTATCAAACAAGTACTTTTAAAAAACTATAAAACGTACAATGCTTTTGCCGAAAACCAAAATGAACCATTAGTCATTTTTGATGAAAGTTTTGATAAAATCGCCTTTGAATTGCCAACCACCAAAGGAAACGTAGATTTGAATACGCTTTATTTTAATACAGCCTCAACGGGTGGTATGGTTTCTGAAGGCAAAACTGAAAAAGTAACGTTTACCCTTAATTTGGCTAACGGACAAACCGTTGAACAATCATATAGTTTGGCAGGTAGTGGCTTTTTGTTAGATAATGATTTGAAACTAACGGGCCTGGACGGTATCTTAAAAAATGAGTCGGTTAAATTGAACTGGTTAGAGAACGTTCGTCCTACCGAAAAAGATTTGAATGAAAACCGTAAAGCTACGGTCAATTATTTGTTGAATGATGGTGAAAATTTCGACCAATTATCTGAAAATCCAACGGGGGCAAATGATGCTACTTTAGACCAACCTTTAAAATGGGTTGCTTTCAAGAAAAAATACTTCCTTTCGAGTTTTATCACCAAAAATGCTCCCATCCAGAAAGCCCAAGTTTACGGAACTGCCAACGAGCAGGATTCGGTAAATATTAAGACGCTGAGAGCCAATATGAATTTGGATTTGGCGAGTTTGAAGGCTGGTAAAGGCAATTTTCAATGGTATTTTGGACCTAATGATTATAACATCATCAAAGATGTAGCTCCAGGATTTGGTAAAAATGTAAAATTGAGTTACGATATTTTCCTGCCTATCACTCGCTATGTTTTCGTTCCGTTGTTTAATGTGTTGGAAAATGTTTTCTCCAACTATGGTTTGTTGATTATCGCCTTGGTATTGATTATCAAATTTGCCTTATTACCTCTTACTTACAAATCTTACGTGAGCATGGCAAAAATGAGAATTTTACAGCCAGAACTCAATGCTATCAAAGAGAAAATTGGTGATGACCCTGCCAAACAGCAACAAGCTCAAATGAAGTTGTACGGTGAAGTAGGCGTAAGTCCTTTGAGTGGATGCGTACCTGTATTGGCAACAATGCCCGTTTTGATGGCGGTATTTATGTTATTCCCGAACCTCATAAACCTACGTCAGCAATCCTTTTTGTGGGCGAACGACCTTTCTACTTTTGACTCTATCGCCACGCTTCCTTTTAGTATTCCATTGTACGGAAGTCACGTCAGTTTGTTTACCTTATTGATGACTGTTTCGAGTATTGCCTACGGTTATTACAATAATCAAAATACACCAGACCAAACTGGGCAACCCATCGACATGAAAAAAATGGCTTATATAACGCCTGTTATTTTCATGTTTGTGATGAACTCTCTGCCCGCAGGGATGAGTTTTTACTACTTTGTATCAAACATTGTAACAATTTTGCAACAAATTGGTATTCGCAAGTTTGTAGATGAAGATAAAATCAAAGCGGTATTAGATGAAAACCGTAAAAAAATTGCTGCTGGTGGTGTGAAGAAGTCTCGTTTTTCAGAATACATTTCTAAACAAATGAAAGCCGTAGAAGAAGCACAAAAGACCCAACAGGCAGAACAAGCTAAGAAAAAGAAGAAGTAGTTAGTTTTTAAAATGATGAATTCGAGCAATAAAAGCCTTTCTCGAATTCATCATTTTAGAGCTAACCTTCATATTGCCAATCTTATCTATATCTATCAATCATCAAATTGTCTTATCTACCCGATAGTAATGTCATCCTACTCTGAAAATCATATTTTCATACCCATAATCTCAGACTATGGCTTCAAAGCTACATTTGGCAATGAAGCAAATACGACCTTTCTAAAAAAAGCATTACAAGCACTCATCAAAACAGAGCGTACAATTGAAGAAGTAAGGTTTGATAAAAATGCTTTTGAATCCCTGACAATAGATAGTAGAAGCGGAATTTTTGATTTGTCGTGTACCGATGATCAAGGAAACCAATTTGTCATTGAGATGCAATTAGGGTATGCCCCTCAATTTATTCAAAGAATGAAGTTTTATGCCTTACACAAGTTCAATGTAATGGTGGAAAAAGGAGAATTTGATTATGACAATTTACCCAACCTTTATGCCATAGCATTTCTTGAAAAAAAACTTCTACCAACAGACAATTTCCATACTGTTTCAAACCTAAGAAGTGAAAAGGGGGAACTTATTGATAGGCAAATGACATTTATTACAGTAGAATTAGCTAAATTTGACAAGGAACTCTCTGACATCAAAACTGATTTAGATAAACTGGTTTATACCATGAAGACTTTGCACAAAACAACTGAGCTAACTGAATTTCCTCAATTTTGGAATGAGGACTGGCTAAAACGTGCAATCGAAGAATTGGATACTCGCAAAATGACTCCTGAAGAAAGAGCCTACTTTGCAAGAATAACAGCAGCTAATGCCGAGGCGGTAAAGGCTGAAAAAAAGAGAATTGAAGAAACGAAAACATCTGCAATTCTCAAAGCATTGAAGGCGGGCAAGCTAACATTAGAAGAAATAGCTGATTATAATGATGTAACTTTAGAGTATGTAAGTCTAATTCAACAGAAATTTTTAGCTAAATAACTAAATTATTCGTTAGCACTCATTTGGGTAAACGGCGAACACTATTCGCCACCACTAATATTCAATCTACCTCCACAACCTCCTCTCCTTCTAAATAAACCAAAATGCCCTCTACGTTTTTATGCCCCATTGCTCGGTAAATATTCATGTATTGCCTTACTTGAGACTTATGCGATTCTGACTTTGAACCCGTTTTGTAATCTACAATAACAATGCGGTCTTTCAATCTGACTACACGGTCTGGACGGAGCGGGCTGGCTTTGGGCATTAGAATTTCACGCTCATTTTTCACTAAATCTTGATGCACTTCAAATAATGGCTTAATAGTAGGAATGTTCATGATTTTTAAGATACTTTTCTTAATACCGTCCATTTCTGTTTCCATAATTAATCCTTCTCTGAGTGACTCTTCCACCGCAAAATCAACGTCATTGATGGTTTTTATCTTGGCAAAAGTATTGTGTATCTTATTACCATAATCTCTGCTTTTCTCAAAGGTTTCAATGTCAAAAAGGCGTTCGGCGGAATGTCTGAGTTTAATGGTATTGCTTCTCTCAAAACTCGTAATCGCCTCAATTTCAATAACGTTTGATTGCTTTTCAGAAATATGATGTACTGCTTTTACATCTCCTTGATGAATAATTTCGTAATGATGCTCTCCGTCTTGTATCTCTGGACAACCCACAAAACGATACAACTGATTTCCAACTGTTTTTTCAAATTTGAAAGTGTCTTTTTTAACCACTAAATACAAACGGTCAGTGGGGCGAGTAAGTCCGACATAGAGCATATTCAAACTCTCTAAAAAAGTCTTTTCCTTCTCCGCATGAAACTGAGCCGCCACGGCTGTTTCGGCTAACTTGTTGGTTACTTTCAGGGGAGACGTTTTTAAAATCGTATTCAAATTGGGTTTAAATTCCACTTCATCGGGGAGTTCCGCCCAAATTTCTGAGTACAAACCCGTGTCCATCGTCCAATGACAATACGGAATAATCACCACGGGATATTCCAACCCTTTGGCTTTATGAATACTACTGACAGTGACAGCATTTTGTCCGTCGGGCGTTGAGATGGACAAAACATTTTTCTTCTGTTCCCAAAATTGTAAAAAATCGGTAAGATGGGTGCTTTTTTTCGTTTGGAAATCCAGCACAACATCTAAAAATCTGAATAAAAAATCTAATGCGGAATGATGCTCAAAAAGTCGGAAAGTATTTATGATTTTCTCAGCAATTTCATACAAAGCCATTTGTTGGAGACGGAACGAGCCCAGTGCATAGCCTTGCTGTTCTATCAAACCGTAAAATTGATTAACATCCTTATTTTCAATGGCTTGCTTAATTACTTGATTATCATGCGTATCGGGGATTTTCTGTAAAACTACTCGATAAAATAAGTAAATAGCTTCGTATTTGGCTAAGGTATTTTCAGGATTTTGAATCACTTTCATCAACGCCATCGTGAGATTGACCGCCTCAGAAAAATTCAAATTTAGGGAATCGGAAGAAATAACCTGAATATTTGACTCTTTCAAAGAATTAGCTACGATACGAGCGTGTTGATTTTTACGACAAAGTACCGCAATGTCTTCGTAAGTATAACCTGCGGCAAGGCTTTCATCAATCAACTCTAAAATACGGTTAAACATTAATTCATCTTCGTCTTGACCCGTTAGGAAATCAATCTCTACGTGTCCGCCCATTTTGGGTTTATCTGGGACTTTCTGGGCAAAATGTTCGTCATATACTTTGGGCAAAATCGGAGCAATCGCCTCATTATCAGGTGATTCTTTGATGAATTGAAAAATACTATTATTAAATTCAATAATCTCTTTGGCACTTCTGTAATTAGTAGTTAAGTTTTCGGGACGGAGATACGGACGAATACTGGCGTAACGTTCCACCAAAAAATCATTGTCTTCATTACCAATTACCAAACGTTCTAAATCTTCTTTGTGCAGATGAACAATTAATTCCATTTCACCACCCCTAAAACGATAAATAGATTGCTTGGCATCGCCGACCGCCAAATTGAAATGTCCTCCTGCCAACGAATTTTCAATTAGTGGTAGAAAATTATGCCATTGCAAAGTGGAAGTATCTTGAAATTCATCAATCAAAATGTGATTATATTTTTCTCCCAAACGCTCGTAAACAAAGGGTATGGGTTCCGTCATCACAATTTCTAAGATTTTTCGGTTAAACTCAGAAATATGGATTTGCCCCGTATCATTCTGAATATCAGCGATTTC
>JALONS010000238.1 GCA_025454855.1 Arcicella sp. | reverse complement strand
TAATCTTTTGTGGCTTATCCTCCTTTTCAGGTAATGCACAAACCATTCAATATTATCAATCTTTTGATAATCAAAGAATTGCTTACGAAGATACAGGGAAAGGGAAAGCCGTTTTGTTGTTGCATGGCTTTATCAATACAGGGCAAAATTGGCGGAGAACTCAGTTGTACAAAAATCTAATCGCTAATGGTTTTCGGGTTATCGTTCCTGATATGCGTGGAAATGGGAAGTCTGATAAACCGCATGAAGATAAATTTTATCAAAACGATGCTGAGGTACGAGATTTAATCGGTTTGATGAAATCTTTGAAAATTAAAGATTATACGCTCGTTGGATATTCAAGAGGGGCAATTGTGGGAGCAAAATTATTAACCACCGATAAATCAGTTACAAAAGTAGTTTTGGGAGGAATGGGACAACATTTCACCAACCCCAATTGGGATAGACGAATCATGTTTGCCGCAGCATTCAGTGGCAAAGCCCATCTGTATCCCGAAGCAGCGGGAGCAATCAAATACGCCAAATCCATCAATGCAGATACCATTGCTTTAGGTTATTTACAGAAATTTCAGCCCGTAACATCTCTGCAAGATTTAGGTAAATATAAATATCCCGTAATGATTATTTGCGGAGATGAAGATTTCGATAATGGCGACCCTAAAGTTTTACAGTCGTATTTCAAAAATGCCATTTTTAAAACCGTAAAAGGTAATCATAATAATACCTACAGCACACAGGCATTTGCCAATGAGGTTATTACGTTTTTAGAGTAATTTTTTGTAACTAATGTTAGGTTATCTGCGTCTCCGTATAACAGCACAAGAACATAAAATAATTAAAGTCAATGGAAAGATTATTTTCAATAACTTTGCCTTATCATGGAAAACAAAAGGCAAGGTAATATTTACGATAAAATTGTAAAGGAAAATATAGATAGTATCATTCCAGCTTTGATGAATTCAGTCTTGGGTTTCAGGGTTTTAGAATCAGTTATAATCAAAGAAAAGCTACAACAAACCAAAGAAAAAGAGGCAGACGTATTGAGAATTATCACTGACCCAAGTGGCAGAAAATTCATTCTACACTTAGAATTTCAAGTGGACGACTATAAGAAGATGGTTTATCGAATGATTGATTATTGGGGTTTGCTCAAATCGAAATATAGTTTGTCTGTCAGGCAATTCGTAATCTATATCGGCGACAAAGAGCCAACTATGAAAACAGTACTTTCGGAAGATGGTAATTATTTTCAGTTTCAACTCATTAACATTACCCAATTTGATTATTTACGATTCTTGAACTCAACCAATCCAGAAGAAATCATTTTGGCAGTTTTGGGTGATTTTGGCAATGAAAATCCAGAAAAGGCTCTTTCCCAAATCATTCACAGACTTCAAGAAACTAAAACAGACCACACTACGTTACAAAAATATTTTAGGCAGTTGCGGATTCTCGCAAAATTGCGTAAATTAGAATTGAAATTTGACGATATGATACAGAATATGGCAAAATACCTTGATGTAGAGAATGATTATCTTTACATCAAAGGTCGTGAAGACGAAAAAAAAGGATTTGTTATAAGTCTTCTAACAAAAACTCAACATACCCTTGACCAAATTGCAGATATAACAGGCGTTTCAGTAGATTTTGTTAAATCTGTTCAACAGCAGCTTTCGGATAAGTAAAACTGATGACGTTATCTCAACAAAAAAGCCTTCCAAATGATGATTTGGAAGGCTTTTTTTAGGTTCTTTGATTCGCCTAAATAATCAACATAGCGTCTCCATAAGTAAAGAATTTGTATTTTTCTTTAATGGCTACTTCGTAGGCTTCACGGATGAGTTCAAAACCACCAAAAGCGGAAGTCATCATGATTAGTACTGATTCGGGTAAATGCAAATTGGTCAAAAGGGCATTCGGAATTCGGAAGTCGTAAGGAGGGAAAATAAATTTATCCGTCCAACCTTCAATGGGTTTCAAGTGTCCATCTGCCGAAACCGACGATTCTAACGCTCTCATGGCAGTTGTACCAATTGCACAAATACGCTTTTTATTATCTATCCCTTCGTTTACTACATCGCAAGTGGCTTGGGTGATGTTGAAATTTTCAGAATCAGTCTTGTGTTTGGTTAAATCTTCTACATCTACCTGACGGAACGTTCCTAAACCTACGTGCAACGTAAGCGGTGTGAAGTTGATACCTTTCAACTCTAAACGTTTCATGATGATTTTCGAGAAGTGCATCCCTGCGGTGGGAGCCGCTACTGCTCCTACGTGTTCGGCATAGATGGTCTGAAAACGCTCTTCATCGGCAGGTTCTACATTTCTCTTGAAACGGATTTCATCGGGTAGTGGCGTTTCGCCTAACAAGTGAATTTGTTTCATCAAAGCATCGTGGTCGCCGTCGTACAAGAAACGGATGGTACGCCCACGTGAAGTAGTATTATCAATGACTTCGGCTACTAAGTCGCTGTCGCCAAAGTATAATTTGTTACCCACCCGAATTTTACGAGCGGGGTCCACCAAAACATCCCATAAACGATGCTCACGATTTAATTCTCTCAATAAAAAAACTTCAATTTTTGCTCCTGTTTTTTCTTTCTGACCAAACAAACGAGCAGGAAAAACTTTGGTGTTATTCGTAACCATCACATCGCCATCATCAAAGTAATCCAAAATATCCGTAAACATTCGGTGTTCGATGGTTTGTGTTTTCCGATTAACAACCATCATGCGAGAATCACCACGGTTTTCGGGTGGGTAAAGGGCTATAAGATTGTTGGGTAGATCAAATCTAAATTCAGAGAGTTTCATTCTAATAATATTTGCGGTTTTTTCGTTCGGAAACATAAGTCTTATGGTTTTGTAATATTGGGATAAATAAATGGATATGGTTTAGCCGATTTTCGTATAGTGAAAATCTTGATATTATACCAAAGCCCATTGCCCTAAGACTTTTGACCTCAATACGATTCTTGCAAATATACAATTTTAAGGTAGGGCTTGTCAATGAAAAAGCCAAATAAATAAAAACCAAGTTGATTAAACTTGGTTTCTGTGACAGGACGCTATTTCTTATTTTTTGAATTATAGGCTATAATTTCCCCCCAAACGCTCTCTAAACGGGCTTTTTCGATAGGCTTTTCATTCAGAATCTGATTCTTTTTGGCAAACTTTTTTCTTTCATCCGTTAGGGGATGAGAACTTAGAATTTCGGGTATTTCACCGTGATTACCATCTTCTAAAATCTTAAATAAATTATATAATCCTTTGGTGGCAATCTGATTTGTTTTTAAGGTTTTCATAGAACTGGCATCTGCTTCGGCTTCTAACTCTCTGGAATATCCTAAGTTTTGTAGCTGATTAGCATTCTCTAAAATCACAGCAGTTACCCCGTTTAAATCATTGGTTATCAACGAAATAAACAAGTATCCCGACAAACTCCTAAAAATATTTTTCAAAGAATGTTTATGCGTTACGTGGGCAACTTCATGCCCCAACAGTGCCGCAAATTCTTCCTTATTTTTCATTTTTTGGAGCAATCCATTAAATACCACAATGTTGCCTCCAGGCAGAGCAAAGGCATTCACTACTTTTTCATCCACAACGGTAATCTTGATGGGGTAAGTAGTTTTGAAATCCATTTCTTTAGCAAACTGGTTCGCTAATTTACTGAGTGTATCATTTTTAGTTAGATTCAAACTTTCTGATAAATCTTCTTTTTGGGGGGCTTGAATCATATTTTCAAACATCATATCACCCCATTTGATTTCGTATTCCTGTGGCACGGTAAGGGCTAAACCTTCGGCAACCGTGGGCAGAATGTATTTATAAATGCCAAAACACAACGCTAACAGTACTACCGTGATACCGATAAAAACCTCCAATCCTTTATTCAAAGCCCAAACGTATTCTTTTTTGAAGAACTCATAATTAGGGTATTCTTTTTGAAGGGCTTTCACAAAATCAGAGTCGGTGCATTCCAACGTTTGTTGTGGGAAATCTCCGTATTTGAAAATGTTGGTATTACCCACAAATTCGGTTTGCTTGATGTCTTTTAACTGCCAATGAATAGAACTCATCGTTCCGTCTGGGTGATTCAAACGAATATCCCAATGCCCATACGCCAATTTTACCGTACCATATTGAATGGCAGAGGTTTTACCATCAAAGTATTTTATTTCAAATGTATTCATTACAATAAGTCAAGGTCTAACATATCTACCATATCATCGCCCGAAGCATCTTTATATTCTTCTTCGGTCTGAACTAAAGAATTACCATCAAATTCTCCCTGCACCCAAATATTAGACATGAAAAATTGAAGAGTACGCACTTGCACCCACGGAAAGGCAAGCCCCAAAGTGAATACGAGTAAGAAAAAATTGACAATTGTCAAAGCAAAGAAATCTCCGCCTTTGGCAGTAGAACGAATGGGTAGATGTTTGCCGTCTTGCTGGGCGTAAATGTTTTCTATGTAGTATTCAAACAACTCCATCGAATACCAAAAGAAGTAAAAACCAAAACTCAAACCCGTTAAAATTCTTCCTTTCAGATTGAGCCAAAAGAAATCTGCACCGTTGCCTGTATATTCAAAAGTAATGTTACCAAAACGAATATTACCAATAATATAAGTACGTAAATCATTGATAAACCACGAGTTATAGATGCCAAATGTAATGATGGTTAAAAGTACATCTTTCACAAATAACTTCACTAAGGTAGTTCTATCTCCTCGATACCCAAAGTGAATACCACGCCATGAACTCCGTGATGCACGATACCGCAATGAACCATGAATAGCAAAGGGAACTAACAGAATGAGTACAATATAAAAGATTAGGATGACCGTCAAAGTCAGTGAAGCATTACCTGAAAGTTGAGCCGCTAATAAACTACCGTACAATACCACAATCACCCCAATAACTTTCAAAAAACCTTTAAACATTTCTTTTCCCGTGCCGTGAAAAGTAAAATTACTACCATCAAATTGGGTATGTTGATAATTGTATTTGAGCAAAGCAGCTTTTGCCCAAGGGTAATAAAAGCCTAACGTAACGATAGTAAGTAGCCAGTTGATGATGTAGATTTTGAATAATTCGGGACCTTTACCGTAGTAAGTAAATTGTCTGAATTCGGGTTGTGTTTGTTCCATTCTAAGTTTTGGTTATTTTTCAAATGCAATAAAAGTAAATTTTGGTAATCTACAAAACGGATTTATCAAACGGTAAAATACCGTAATTAAGGTGCTAATAAATGAAAGGGGGATACGGGAATATTTCTCAGTATCGTAAACAATATTAATATCCCCCAAAATAAAAACATTTTCTGCTGACTAATAACCCATTTATCGGATAAAGCGGGGTCATAAAACCAGATGAGTAGTTTCAAAACGCCAAAAGGTAAAGCCAAGAAAATCAGCAAATTATGCTTAAATGCTAAGCTGAATTCACCGTGCAGTAGATAATGAAAAGCCCGTTGTCCACCGCATCCAGCACAATAAAAACCCGTCATTTTTTTGAAGGGACAAACCAGTAATAAATCATTACTGGCAGGATTCCAGAAAAAATAAAAAGCGGTAATGGCAATCGCCAAAACCGCTATCAGAACCTTAATCATTAAATGTTATGAGAGTTTTGTATAAACATTTGTTTTAGCAATAATATCGTGGAGTGCTTGTTTTTTCTCTGTGAAAAAAGCCATAAAATACCCCACCAAGCAAATCATTCCCGAAAGAATTCTTGAAATATTACGAGCCAAAGCCTTTTGTGTATCTAAACGGTTACCGTTTTCATCGGCTACAATTAAGCCCATAGCACTTTTACCGATGGTTGCTTGACGTTCAGACGATTCCATGATGGTAAAATACCCAATCTGAAGGGCTAATGATAAAATTTGTATGCCCAAGCCCGCACCAGCCATAGCTGCTACCATACCTAAACCCTCTGCATCAGAGATTTCACCGTCGGAACCTGATAGAGCAGTAGCTGCTCCAAAAATACCAATGGTACTCAAGATTGAAAACAAGATTCCGAGGACAACAGATAAAATGAGGGCATCAATGATGAATGCGAGGAGTCTTTTGCCACCATCGGCTAATTGTAAATTTTGCATGATAAAATAGTTGATTTAGTTTTGGGTTTAACGTAATTAGAATACAATAAAAGACATTTTTTAATGAAAGCCAAATTTTATCTTGAAATTTTTCAATCAATGTATTAAAATAATCCAATTCATCCACCGAACAAATACCCTTAAAGTCAGTTTAATTAGTAAGCTATATTAGTGCAAAATGAAAGTGTTTATATAACTGTGACATGGCTTAACTAAGTCATTGATTTTCAGCCATAAAATTGAGTCGTACAACAGTTTAGTGAAAATCCAGCCAACACTATTTTAATGTAAATTATTGAATATCAAATAGATAGACCAAGGCTACTCACCCAACAATAACTTTTCTAATATGTCAAAAATTTCCTTGTTCTGGTTTCGTAGAGATTTACGTTTACACGACAACGCAGGACTTTATCACGCCTTGAAGTCAGGAAACCCTGTTTTGCCCATTTTTATATTTGATAAAAATATTCTGGATAAATTAGAAGATAAAACTGACCGCCGAGTTACTTTCATCCACAATGCTTTATCCGAAATTCAGGCTGAATTAGTACAAATGGGGTCTTCTTTATTGGTAAAATATGGTACACCCGAAGAAATCTTTCCTGAGTTGGTCAATCAGTATGACATTGACACTGTTTACA
>JALONS010000237.1 GCA_025454855.1 Arcicella sp. | reverse complement strand
CTTTTGGATTGGATGCGGTTTACATAATCTTAGAATTAGAAACAGAACCAAAACGTAAAATCTCACAAGTTTTAATTATTATCCTAATAAACACTATTCTGAATTTTTGAAAAAATGCTAAAAATTCTGCTTGTATAACTTCTTTAAATACCACATTTGACTGCTTTTTAACTCAAAATCATGAAGGTTTCTACTTCACAACCATTCCAAATTATTTATTCTGTACTTAACCACGAGTATCTGGGTTATCTTTTTGAGGCTTTTGTAGTACAATTAGATACTAAAGCGAACCTTACTTTGTTGAATCAAAATGTATCAATTAAGAATGTTAAAGAGTTTAGTGAAGGAATTGATGAAAGTGATTTCAAAATCGTAAAACTCATTGATTCTTTACAACCTGAAAATATCTACAAAAAATACGTTGGTAATAAAAAACGTACCGTTACCGATTTTTATCTGAAAGTTTACGACCCCCAAAAAGGTGAAAAACCAATCCAAGAACTCATTGCCAGCTACATAGAAAAGGTAAAAGCAGAGTTATTGCCCTTGCTCTTAGGCAAGCAGTTATTTATTATGGGAAGTGATGGTAATCCTATCTGGCAAAAGATTGAGGTCTTGCCCGAAAAAGCTACCGTTTTGTTCCATTTCATGCGGAATGATGACAATACACATTATTTCCCAAGAATTAAATACGAGGGTGAAAAGGTGGATTTTCAGTATAAAAATGCTTTTATTGTTTGTGATGAACCCGCTTGGATGATTCTGGAAAATAAACTTTATCATTTTGCCAAAGACGTGGATGGCAAAAAATTACGTCCTTTTCTAAATAAAAAATTTATCGTCATCCCCAAAACCATCGAAGAAGATTACTACCGAAAGTTCGTAACGTCTATCATTACGATGTTTGATGTGTATGCCAAAGGTTTTGAAATTCGGTCGGAGGCGTATTCTTGTGTACCCATCTTGAGCGTATCAGAACAAAGGCGTTTACAAACAACCCTATTCGATGCCCAGGAGAACGATGCTCATGATGACGAGGATTCGGAAGTGATGTTTAATCTTGCTTTTCAGTACGGTTCTTATTCTTTCAGATTTGACAGTTTTTCGGCTTCTGCCAATGTGAGCATGGAAAAGCAAGGCAACGACTATGTTTTTCATAAAGTACGCCGAGATTTGAAAAAAGAAAAGCATAATTTATTCCTTCTCAACAATTTAGGACTTGACCTAAAAAATGGAAAAATGCTCCTGACCAAAGCAGATGCTTTTACTTGGTTACAAAAAAATTATGAAATACTCACCGAAAACAACTTTCAAATCGTTCAGAATGTACAGGATAACGGTAAGCGATATTTCTTAGGTTATTCAAAAATTGAAGTAAATATTGTTGAAGTAAACGACTGGTTTGATATTCATGCCAAAGTGCTCTTTGGCGATTATGAAATTCCATTTTTGAAACTTCGTAACCTGATTTTACAGAAAAAAAGAGAATTTACATTGCCCAACGGTGAAATTGCGGTTATTCCAGAAATATGGTTTTCACAGTACTCAGAACTGTTTGCTTTTATAGAACAAGATACTGAAAGTGAGCGATTTATACTGAAAAAATATCATATATCCTTAGTGCAAGATTTACAAAATGAATCATTGGCAACGGCTGTTTTGAGTAGAAAATTAGAAAAACTTCGTGATTTTGAAGAGATTCAAACTTATCCGATACCCGAAGGTTTCAAAGGAACCCTGAGACCTTATCAAAAAGCAGGTTACGATTGGATGCGTTTCTTGAACGATTATCATTTTGGGGGTTGCCTTGCGGATGACATGGGCTTGGGAAAAACCGTGCAAACACTAACGTTGTTACAGTCACAGAAAGAGCAAGGTATTGAACTTCCCAGTTTATTAATCATGCCTACTTCTTTGATTTATAACTGGGAAAAAGAGGCTCAAAAGTTTACGCCTAAACTCAAAATTTTGACCTATACAGGTACGTACAGAGATAAAAATATCGAACAGTTTGACAAGTACGATGTAGTGCTAACTTCGTATGGAATTGTTAGAATAGACATTGATTTACTAAAAAACCATCGATTCAACTACGTAATTCTTGATGAGTCACAAGCCATCAAAAACCCATCTTCGTATATTACCAAAGCCGTTATGCAACTCAATACTCGGCGGCGGTTGGTGCTTACGGGTACACCACTTGAAAATAGTACGTTAGATTTATGGTCGCAGATGACCTTCATCAACCCAGGACTTTTAGGTACTCAACATTTTTTTAGAAATGAATTTCAAGTACCCATCGAGAAAAAAGCAGATGAAGTCAAACTAAAACGCCTTTATTCAATTATTAAGCCTTTCATGTTGCGAAGACATAAGTCACAAGTAGCCACAGAGTTACCTCCTAAAATTGAGGCAATTCACTATACTCAAATGACCGAACAACAGGAAAGAGAGTACGAGGAAACTAAATCTTATTACCGAAATCTAATACTTCAACACATTGAAAAAGAGGGAATAGCCAAATCACAAATGGTGGTTTTGCAGGGATTAACCAAACTCAGACAGTTGGCAAATCATCCAAAAATGACTGATGTAACCTACGACGGAGATTCGGGAAAATTAGAAGATGTTCTACAAAAATTAGAAACCGTAATGGACGGCAGTCATAAAGTATTGATTTTCAGCCAATTCGTAAAGCACCTTGACCTTTTCAGAGAACATTTAGACAAACAAGGGTTAGCGTATGCGTACCTCGACGGCAGTACCCAAGACCGTCAGGCACAAGTAGAGCGTTTTCAAAATAACGAAAACATAAAAATATTCTTGATTTCTTTGAAAGCTGGAGGATTAGGACTTAATCTTACGGCGGCAGATTATGTATTTATCTTAGACCCTTGGTGGAATCCCGCCATCGAAGCCCAAGCCGTGGATAGAGCCCACCGAATCGGACAACAAAATACAGTTTTTACCTATAAATTTATCACTAAAAATACCGTTGAAGAGAAGATTTTGGCACTGCAACAAAACAAAAAGCGATTAGCCAACGACCTTATTACTACCGAAGAGAATTTTGTAAAATCATTATCAAAAGATGATGTTTTAGCGTTGTTGGAGTAAAAAATACACACTTACAGACTCAGATAATAAATGTCTTGCAACTTTTTATTAAAAATTAGCATCTTTAATGAGTGGTTCTTTTATAAATAACTCCAAAATAGATTTATTGACATTGTTTTTGTAACTTCTTACTCAATTTCCATTAATCTCTTTCATGCTTTTAAAAAATGCCAAAATATTAGCCGTTGATGACGACCAAGACGTATTGATAGCTGTAAAAATGCTACTTCGTCCAGAAGTTAAAGAAATCGTTACGGAGAAAAACCCTGAAAAAATCCCTGCTCTCTTAGCCCAAAATCAATTTGACCTCATTTTATTGGATATGAATTACAAAAGTTCACTTCATACGGGGAATGAAGGGATTTTTTGGCTTCGCAAAATTAGAGAAATCAATAAAAATGTGGCGGTAATCATGATTACCGCTTACGGAGATATTGATTTAGCAGTGCGGTCGGTGAAAGAAGGAGCGAACGACTTTGTGTTGAAACCTTGGCGAAATGAAAAATTATTAGAAACCATAGAAATGTGCATAGAACAGGCAATGGTAGCTAATAAATCCAAAAATAGTGCTACAAAAAGTACTGCATCTTCGGTTAAAAACTCATTACTCGGGGAGTCAGAAGCAATGCAGGATGTACTGTATAAAATAGAGAAAATTGCCCCAACGGATGCCAATATTTTGATTTTAGGTGAAAATGGTACGGGAAAAAGTGAAGTCGCTAAATTAATCCATCAAAAATCTTTACGACATAAAAACCCTTTTGTACACGCCGACTTAGGTTCATTAACTGAAAGCCTTTTTGAATCTGAACTATTCGGACATAAAAAAGGAGCGTTTACGGATGCCCGTGAAGACCGAGCAGGACGCTTTGAAGCTGCCAATGGAGGTACTTTATTTTTGGATGAAATTGGCAATATTGCCTTACCCCAACAAGCCAAATTATTGACTGTTCTCCAGAACCGTGAGGTAGTTAGGTTGGGTACTAATACCGCTATTCCGATTGATATTCGTTTGATTTCAGCTACCAATGCCCCTATTAAAGAAATGGCTGCCCAAAATCAATACCGAAAAGACCTCATCTATCGCTTAAAT
This sequence comes from Arcicella sp., assembly GCA_025454855.1. Classification (GTDB taxonomy): domain Bacteria; phylum Bacteroidota; class Bacteroidia; order Cytophagales; family Spirosomataceae; genus Arcicella. Next base: position 2,555 of record JALONS010000237.1, on the reverse strand, counting down.
ACCATCGAAATTGTACTCCCGCCCTTGCGTATGCGAGGAAATGATGTAGTAGTTTTGGCAGAATATTTTATGAAACTTTACGCTGAAAAATACCGTAAAGTTTTATTGGGTATCGACGAAAAAGCAAAAGATAAACTCCGAAAATACGCCTTCCCCGGTAATATTCGGGAGTTGCAACACAGCCTTGAAAGGGCGGTGATTATGTCTGATAATCAAGAAATTACCGCTAAAGATTTAGACTTAAATTCGTCCCTCGAAGCTCCAGTAGTCATTTCTTCTGAGGCTACCACTCTAAGAATTGATGAACTTGAAAAATCAACTATTCTTAAAGCTATCGAACGCCACGATGGCAATATTACCAAAGCCGCCCGTGAATTAGGGCTTACTCGTACTGCTTTGTACAGACGCTTGGGTAAATATGATATTTAGATAGGTGTTTACTAAGTATGGATATTGGTTGGTAAGGTTGTACTCATTAACCCCACCCAACCCTCCCCAATAGGGAGGGCTTTTAAAGTCCCTTTCCCTAACGGGGAAAGGGATTTAGGGCGACCCACATAGGGATAGGGGTTTTGCATACAACTTGACAAACCAATACAAGTATGGATTATGATTTGGGTACGGGCGTTGAAGTGTCAATTTGTTGATAATCAATATTTTACGTCAAAATATAACATCTGTTAAACTGTATTTATTCTCCGTTGCTACCGTAGTTATAAATCTTCACTATTTTAATTGCTAAATAATTTGAAAACTCGTTACGAAATAAGCCTAACGCTTCGAGTTGTGATGTTGCTGGTCAGTATTACAGCGGCGGCTTTTTGTATTGTCAGTAATAAATACTCTTTATTGATTTTTGTATTGCTATTTCTCGTTTTTCAAATCATTAATTTTATACAATTCATTAATAAAACTAATATTGAGCTTTCTCAATTTATAGAGGCGGTTCAATACCGTGACTTTTCTTTACAATTCACCGAAAAAAACGCTCCTGTGTCGGTTAGGCAGCTTCGGAGGGCTTTTAATCAAATTAATGCTACTTTTAAACAGTTATCTTCTGAAAGGGAAGAACAATATCAGTATCTACAAAAAATATTGGAATTGGTAGATACAGGTATTCTTTCTTACGACAAAAATGGCGAAGTTGGCTGGATAAATGAATCGTTTAAACGGATGATGAATGTTCCGTATATTCGTAATATTTCTTCTCTGGAAAAACGAGATGAATACGTATATCAGGCAATTATCAATTTAGCAAATGGTGAAAATCAGTTAGTGAAAATCAATCACAAGCAAGTACTTTTAGCTAAAACCACTTTTTTGAATGACGACCTTGAAACAAATCTAATCGCTTTCCAGAATGTAAATGAAGCCATTGAAGACACCGAAGCACAGGCGTATCAAAAGTTATTGCGAGTGATGACCCACGAAATTATGAACTCCGTTGCTCCGATTGCTTCTTTAGCTGAAACGATGGAAAAAACGATAGTGAGGCGAAAAGAAGGAAAAGCGACAAAAGAAAAAGCATTGGATGTAGAAGGACTGGAAGATATTGTTTTAGGAATTTCTACCATCAGGAAACGGAGCGAAAACCTTTTGAAGTTTGCAGATACGTACCGACAATTAGCCAAGGTTTCACTCACTTCTTTCTCGGAGTTTTATGTACATGACCTTTTTGAGGGCGTTGAAATCTTGTTAGAAAGTCAATTTGAGCAACAAAATATAGACTTCAATGTGGTGATTAAAGATTTTGATTTAATTATTGAAGGAGATATGGTTTTGATAGAGCAAGTACTTATCAATTTGATTATCAATGCCATAGATGCCGTTAAAAATCAAGAAAACCCTCAAATTACTTTGGCTACTCATAAAAATTCGGATGAAAGAGTGGTCATTGAAGTCAAGGATAATGGTATGGGTATGTCAGCCGAATTGTTGGATAAAATTTTTGTACCATTTTTTACTTCCAAGCCCAACGGCTCTGGTATAGGTTTGAGCTTGTCGAAACAAATTATGGCACTGCATAAAGGTAACATCACAGTACAATCATTTGAAAACAAAGGAACTATCTTTCGTTTAGTTTTTTGAATTATTTAACCCCAAATAATCGTAGGGCTTCATTGGCTTTTACATGGTCTGGTTTCAGCTTTATACAGGTTTTTATATCTGCTACTGCTCCTGCATTATCACCAAATTTGGTTTTTGCTACACCTCTGTTGTAATAATATTCAGGATTATTTTTGATTCCCTCTTTATCGATTACAATATTATAGTTATCCAAGGCTTCTCGGTATTTTCCAACGTTGAGCTGTGCCGTTGCCAATGAACCCCGAGTAAGTATTTTATTGTTATTTTTGGGCATAGTGAGAGCTTTCTCTAAATCTGGAAGAGCTTTGGCTGGTTGCTGTAAGTTTAGGTAGGCATTGCCCCTGTTCATATAAATTTGAGCAGTGGCTGAATCCTTTTCTACAATTTGGTCGTACAATTTGATTGCTTGATTAAAATCTCCCTTTTTTTCATAAGCTACTGCCAAGTTTGCCCACGGAGCAATGTTT
>JALONS010000236.1 GCA_025454855.1 Arcicella sp. | reverse complement strand
CGGTACCGAAATGCTTCGATACCGATTTACAGATTAAGAGTAGCCATTCACAATATCCTTTGGACTAAATTCTCCCAAAATTCGGGATGACTCATGTTTTGATTTTCCGCAAATCATCTTTCGCATCTTTTACTACCATTACCTATATCCTAAAAACACTCTTCTCATTCTTTATTTTCCTCTCAAATTTTGGTTATTTTTACTAAACTGTAGCAGGAATACCACCCAAATTTCACTAAGTATTCTTACCCAAATTATTTGAGTCAGACGAATTCAAAAGATTCAGAGAAATTTATGCAATTTTTTAATTTTAAGTAATATATTACCGAATTAATAAAAATAATCGGCAATATATTATCGAATTGTTAATAAATATCCTGAAAAATTAGCTTTCATCATATTTTTTGATTAAATTTTCTAAATGATGTAAGTAATTTACATTATTATTTCACCCATTTTCTAACTTTAAAAATTTAATCATTTATGAAAAAAATCTTACAATTAACGGTTTTATTCTCTTTGATATTTGTGCAGTTGAGTATTGCACAAGACCGTCAGGTGAAGGGAAGAGTAACCGATGGAACGGATGGCTCTGGGCTTCCTGGAGTGGCAGTAAAAGTAAAGGGTACTTCCAAAGGTACGGTTACTGATGCTGAGGGTAATTATAAAATCAACGTGAGTGCTAATAACGTATTAATTTTCTCGTCGGTTGGGTTTGGTACAAAAGAATTACCCGTTGGGAGTAGTTCAGAATTAAACGTTTCATTGGCACAATCAACCAACAACATCGATGAGGTAATCGTAACGGCGTTGGGTATCGAAAAATCTCAGAAACAACTGACTTATGCTGCTCAAAAAATCGGGGGTGACAAAATCAATGAAGTTCGGGATGCTAACTTCGTTACTACGCTATCGGGTAAAGTAGCGGGTATTGCTATTACTCAGGGTGCGGGTGGTCCGGGTAGTGCTGCAAGGGTTGTTCTGAGAGGAAACCGCTCGATTCAAGGTAATAATAATGCCTTGTACGTAGTGGACGGTGTGGTAGTTGATAACTCAGTAGGCAACCAAGTGGGTAATGACTTCGGAGGTAAAAACGGAAATGATGCAGCTTCAAACATCAATCCCGATGATATTGAGTCGGTAAACGTACTGAAAGGAGCGGCAGCATCTGTACTGTATGGTAGCCGTGCCGCCAATGGTGTTATCATGATTACTACCAAAAAAGGCAAAGCAGGCAAGGCTTCGGTAGATGTTAATTCGGGCTTCGTGACAGAATCTCCTCTACTTTTACCTGATGTACAAAACGTATATGTACAAGGAAACGGTGGCGTAGCTGCTTCCAGAGCCAGTGGTAGCTGGGGAAACACAGGAACAACTTTCCCCAATAACATCAAAGACTTTTTCCGTAATGCGATGTCTTACAACAACTCCGTTGGGGTAACGGGCGGTACCGAAAAGATGCAAACGTATATGTCTTATACCAACAACTACAATCAGGGTTTGGTAGAAGGCAACGACCTGACACGTCATACCATCAACTTACGGGTGAATAACCAAGTTAGTAAAAAGTTTTCTACTGATTTGAAAGTAACTTACACGAATCAGACTATCAACAATAAAATAAAAGTGGGGGAAGAAAGTGGAGTAGTGATGAATTTGTACAAAATCCCGAGAAGTGTTGATTTACAGACCGTTAAAAACTTTCAAGACCCCGTAACGGGAGCACCTCTTTACTGGACAACCTCATCTATTTATACTAATCCTTACTGGACGGTGAATAACACGCCAAGTGTGGATAGTCGTGAGAGGATTACCGCAATGGGGTCTGCCAAATATGAGCTTACCAATTTCTTGTCATTGATGGCAAGAATAAGTTTGGATAAATATAGTGATAATGATACACAAAAATTTTATGACCAAACGCTTCTCTTTGCTCAAAAAGGGGGAAATTACAGTGTAACAAACGCTAAAAATTCTGAGCAAACTTTAGAATTGTTGCTAACGGGGGCTAATACCATCACACCCGAACTCAAAATTGACTACATTTTGGGGGCATCATTGAATGACCGTAAATTTGTAAGTACTGGTACAAATGCTTCTGGTTTGTTAGTACCCAATAAATTTGATTTGAGTTTTGCCAGAAATTTATCAGTATCAACGGCTAACGTTCAGCGACAACTACAATCTGTTTACGGTAAAGTAGGTTTTTCTTACAAAGATTACTTGTTATTAGACATTACTGCTCGTAACGACTGGTCTTCTACCTTACCTGCTCCTCACTCTTATTTTTATCCATCAGTAGGCTTAACTGCCATACTTTCGGATATGGTGCAGATGCCCGAAGCAATTTCTTTCGCTAAAGTAAGAGCTTCGCTAACGCAAGTAGGTAACGATGCCGCTCCTTATCTTTTATCACAAACATACTCATTTGGTCAAGGAGGTTCAGGAGGTTTTATTAGTCGTGACGGAACAAAAGCTATTGAAGATTTAAAACCAGAGCTTACTACTTCTTTTGAGGCAGGTATTGATTTCAGATTCATCAAAAATCGTTTTGGCTTAGATTTCACTTACTACAAAACTAATTCAAGAAACCAATTACTCAGATTAGGTTTAGCAGCCGCTTCAGGGTTCTCAGAACAATACATCAATGCGGGTAATATCCAAAATGAAGGTTTTGAAATTACACTAAATGCCAAAGTTTTGGAAGGACGTGATTTCACTTGGGATGCCAACCTCAACATGGCAAAAAACACCAATACCATCGTAGAACTTAGTCCCGACATCAAAAGAGCCTTCTTGGGCGGTGGATACGGACGTACTGGTACGCCATTGGTAGAAACAGGTGGTTCTTACGGAGATTTATACGCTTTCAAATGGAAACGTGATGCTACGGGCGGTTTCGTGGTAGATGCCAACGGAAAACCCGTAACCAATGCAGACCAAGAGTACATTGGTAATTTCAACCCTAAATTAACGATGGGTTTCAGTAATACTTTTACTTACAAAAATTTCTCGGCTAATCTATTGTTTACGGGTAGTTTTGGTGGCATCATGGTATCTGGTTCTGAAGCCAATTTCGCTTTTGATGGAAACGCTGCTTACACGCTTAATAATCGTGATGGTGGTTGGATATTACCCGCTGTAACGGCATCAGGCGAGAAAAACACTAAAGCCATCAACGCTGAAACCTTCTGGACAACCGTTTCGGGTGGTCGTTATTCTTGGGGTGAGTTTTTCGCTTATGACGCAACCAACATTCGTTTAAGAGAATTATCAGTGGGTTACAATATTAAAATGCCTGCTAATTTCTTTATCAAATCAGCGAAGTTGTCAGTAGTAGGTCGTAATTTATTCTTCCTTTATCGTGGAAAAGCCATCTTAGATATTCCCGGTGTGCCTGAGCGTACATTACCTTTCGACCCTGAGATTAACTTAGGAGCAGGTAACTTCCAAGGAGTTGAATACGGTAACTTACCTTCATCAAAAACAATAGGACTTAACTTAAAGTTGTCGTTCTAAATTCAGAAATAATTTTAATCAAACATTTTATATATTATTGAAAATGAGAAAGTTAAAATCAAAATTACTTTTAGGTTTGTGCGGAGGTCTGATGCTTTCTGCTGCCCTAATATTATCAAGTTGTACCGATAAATTCGCTGAAATGAACACCGATAAAACCAAGCTCTCGACGCTCGGTAAGGCAGAATTTCCTTATTTATTTTCAAAGGCACAATCTTCGTCTTCGTATGCTTTTTGGCGGTATCAAGTAGCCCAAAATTTATTCGCTGACTTATACGCTCAGTATTTCGCTACTTCGGCAACGTATTTCCCATCCGACCGTAACGTTATCAGAATGGACTGGTTACAATGGCACTGGACACCCATCTATACCGAAGCCGTTCCGCAGTTGAAAACGCTTTTGGACCAAACTGAAAAAAGTTCGGCTGAAAACGCATTGGCGAGTATCATGTGGGTTTATACTTTCCACCGTGTAACGGATTACTACGGGCCTATTCCGTATTTCAAAGCGGGCGAACCTGCCAAAAGTGTAGGGTATGACCCACAAGATAAAATCTACGATGATTTCTTCAAACGTTTAGATGCCGCAGTTGCCGTATTAAAAACCAAAACTGCCGATAAACCCTACGGAACTTTCGATTTGATTTATCAAGGAGATGTAAACAAATGGATAAAATTTGCTAATTCACTCCGTTTACGCTTGGCACTTCGTATTTCTAAAGTGGACCCCGCTCGTGCTAAAGCTGAAGCAGAAGCTGCTGTGGCAGGTGGTGTGATGGAATCAGCGACGGATGATGCCCTCATGGTAAAAAGTGAAGCAGGAAGTGATTTTAACGGACTTTCGGGGATTTCGGTATGGAACGAGTTCCGTATGAGTGCCTCTATGGAATCAGTTTTGAAAGGTTACACCGACCCACGTATTGGTATTTTCTTCCAACCTGCTTCGGGTTCAAAAACGTATGAAGGTATGAGAAACGGTCAGTTACCTGCCGAACTAAACAATGCTGCTAACTCAAACGATAATAACTCAAACGTAGGTGAACGTTGGGTAAGAGGGGCTGGTTCAGCTTGGGCTGGGCAACAAACCACACCACAAGACGTGATGCACGCTGCCGAAGTATATTTCCTCAGAGCAGAGGGAGCGTTGAATGGATGGAACATGGGTGGAACTGCTCAGGCGATGTACGAAAAAGGTATCGAAACATCTATGAGGCAATGGAAAATCACGGATGCAGCGGCTATTACAGCATATACCAATAGTGCCAGTACACCAATCGCTCCGAATGATTTCCAGAAATCTCCTGCTATGTCTAATATTCCTGTAAAATGGGGTTCGACAACGGCTGTACAAAGAGAACAAATTGGTACGCAAAAATGGTTGGCTCTTTACCCCGACGGATTGGAAGCGTGGGCTGAATACCGTCGTTCAACGTATCCTAAGTTATATCCAGTGGTAAATAATGATAACCCTGATTTACCAAACGGACAACGCCCAAGACGTATCCCATTCTTGGCGATTGAAAGACAAAACAATGCCGATGCTGTAAAAGCAGCAGAAGGATTATTAGGAGGACCCGATAAAGTAACCACGCCATTGTGGTGGGATAAAAATTAATTCATTACTGAGTACAATTCAAAAAGATAGGCTTAATGTCTATCTTTTTTGTTTATATTGTAAATTGAAACAAAGCCGTTCCAAGCCTTTTAAATGCTTGGAACGGTTAAACGATTACCTTATGAAACCCCAAGCCCTACTAATCATTCTCATTATTTTTATTGCAACTGCTTGCCAATCAGAAGATAAACTATTTACAAGTCTTTCAAAAGGTGATACTGGACTGGATTTTAGAAATATTTTAGAAGAATCAGAAGAATTAAACGTATTGAATTACACCTATTTCTACAACGGTGGAGGTGTAGCCGTAGGCGATGTCAATAATGATGGTTTGACGGATATTCTCTTTACGGGAAATATGGTTAAGAATCGACTATTTCTCAATAAAGGGGAATTAAATTTTGAAGACATCACCCCAACGTCAGGCGTAGCGGATGCTCAGGGATGGTGTACAGGAGCTACTATGGTAGATATTAACCAAGACGGTTGGTTAGATATTTACATCTGTCGTTCGGCAGATACCAGAGCCGAAAAACGCAAAAACCTTCTCTATATCAATAATCACAATAATACCTTCACCGAAAAAGCCGCCGAATATGGTTTAGACGACGATGGTTATTCTACCCAAGCCAGTTTTTTTGACTATGACAAAGACGGAGATTTGGATATGTTTCTGCTCAATCACTCTTTGATGGAGTACGCTGGCTTTAGCAAAATATTGACCGATTTAAAAAAGCAACGAAATCCTATTTACGGTAATAAACTGTATCAAAACGATGGGAATAACCATTACACGGAAGTTTCTGAGAAAGAAAATATTGTTTCTAATGTGCTTAGTTTTGGGTTGGGAGTAGCCGTGAGTGATGTCAATAATGATGGTTGGTTAGATATGTACGTTTCCAATGATTTTAATGAGCAAGATTATCTGTACATCAATCAAAAGAATGCTGGTACCTCCTCTCCTCATTTTCAAGATGAATCTACGGCTCGGTTAGGGCATACTTCTTTGTTTTCGATGGGTTCGGATGCCGCAGATATTAATAATGACGGCTACACAGACCTACTAACGTTGGATATGCTGGCAGAGGATAACCACCGCCAAAAAATGACTTCAGGAGCAGATAATTACGATAAATTCAAACTCTTGGAATCGTTGGGCTTCGGAAGTCAATTCAGCAGAAATATGTTGCATCTTAATAATGGCGATGGCTCATTTTCAGAAATTGGGCAACTGGCGGGTATTTCGGGAACGGACTGGTCGTGGGCGGCATTATTTCAAGATTATGACAACGATGGTTTCAAGGATGTTTTTATCACGAATGGTTTCGTGAGAGATTATACCGATATGGATTTTCTGAAATACACTACCGATGAACAAATAAAAGCAAAAGAAGGACAAGAAGCGAAATTATCAGTGAGCGATTTGATTAGTAAAATGCCCAAATCAGAGGTAGAGAATTACATTTTTCAGAATAATCATCAATTATCATTCAGCAAAAAGAACACAGAATGGGGAATTGAAGGCACGGCAGTTTCAAGCGGTGCCGCTTACGCAGACTTCGACAACGACGGTGACATGGATTTAGTGGTGAACAACATCAACGAATACGCCACTTTTTATCGGAACAATGC
>JALONS010000235.1 GCA_025454855.1 Arcicella sp. | reverse complement strand
TTTGAATCCGCCAATAACTTTATTGTATCGTATTTTGCCATAATTTCGCAAAGTTCGACACTTAAGCAAATATTACAAACACTTTTGAAAGAACTCTAATCTTGATTCACCCGAAACGGGCGGATAAAGCTGATGGAACGAAGACAAATCAATATCTGATTCAAAGACTAAAAGTCTATCAACATTTTTAGACAGAATTATCATTTTCTCCTTGTCAAAAGATTCATTTGGATTCAGTTTGATTAACGTACCCTTGAGAACTTCCTGTCCATCTTTACCCATAAAAGCCTCTTTCGTAGTGGCAAAAATTACGACATTACTCAAAAATAAGCCCTCGCCAATTTGTCCTTTACTATTTTTTCTGAAACCCACATTCCGATTGGTAACATTATTGATTTCCCCTTCACGGTCAATCAAGGGAGCGGCAATATTAGCATAAGTAACCTTGGAATCTTTGTTGTAGTAATGTGAATTTTTATAAATCCCCTGCATTTCGGGCGAATTGATGGTTTCTTTCTGCAAACCTCTTGATTCTAAATAGCCATAATCACTTAATTCGTGCAAACCATTCCGAAGCTCTTTTCGGAGTGCCAACACTTCCGCTTCGCTAATTCTTTTGAAATCAAAATTACTGGGCTTGTTTTCAATTTTAACGATTTCGGTATTTTTTCGTAAAACTAAACCACCATCCATATATTGTTGTAATAACAAAGCCGCTTCGTAGAAATTATTGAGCCGATTGGTATTGATGGCAAACGTAAAAATATCACCTCCCTCTTTTTTGTCGAATACGCTGAAATAATTAGTAAAACCAGTTTTGTCGTGCTTATACACCACATATTTTTCCGTACCGTCTTCGTTCTCTAAAAAAGCGTAACGAGCGGTGGATTTCTTTGGGTTAATTTGATAGCCATTGTGGTCTTGGGCAAAGGACAGAAAATCTACATTTTCCAAAATTTTGGTCTTGTCAATCATACCCACACGGTTCTGACGTTCCAAGAAATTAGCCTTGGTGGAAATCAAATCCGTTGCACTTTTATCCACTTCTAAACGAATGGAAAGCGTTTCGGTATTGGATTTATTGAAATCCGTCCAATTGTCCTGTATGGCTTTGGGCAGTACCGATTTCTCAAAAAACAGAATATCCAACGCCAATTTCCCTTCCGATTGGGCTTCTTGTTTCTGGGCTTCTGTAAAGTTCTTGTAACCTTTTATAGGTGTGTTGGCGGGAATGACAACGCCTTGATAATTGAGTCCTTTCGACAAAACCATCTCTTTTTTTTCTCCGTTTTTCATGGCAGCGACTTCGTTAAGTTTTTTGATTTCTTCCGTGATGTATTCTCCGCCATTGGCAAAATCAACGGCTCGGCGATTGGCAAAATGATTTTCTAAGGAAATAATCGGCAAAGTCATTTCGCTTTCTTTGGTTAGGATTTTGGCTTTTTGAATCTGTTGAAAAACTTTCTCTGTTTTAAGTCCAGCGAGGTGATACGTTACTTCCGTAGCACTTTGCCCCCTCCCAAAATTCATGTGTCCGTTTTTCATTTGCTCTGCCAATTTTTCCAAACCCTGAGCCGTTGCTCTACGACTGATGAAAAAATTGGTGGTCGTCTCCTCAAATTTCTTGCGATTGGTATTTTCGGGATTGACCAACAATTCCAACCCTCTCGAAATTTTAGCGTAATTCAAATACCATTCGGAAGCCTGACTGCCCACCACCACAAATGCCACGCCCGAGTTTTTGAGAACCGCCAAATATCTTTCTTGCTCTTTGGTAATCATGGCACATTGATTTCTGATAAAATTCTCACAGGTTAATTTTTTATAATTTTTATAAATTTAATGAAAATGATTTATATTTTTTATAAATCAGCATGGGTTTTATTTCTACCGAATAGTAAATTTTTGTATCGAACCGAATAGCTGGCAAAGACCGTGTAAAATCGTGGCATTGGCACGTCCCACGCACAGTACGATTGTACACCGCCTTTGCCAGTTTTTGTATGATTGCCCTTGCCCGAAAAAAGGCAAGAGCAATCAACTGAATAGGGATATTACCCATAAACTGATTGAAATAAGCCTTGCTAAATCAACCGCTTCAATCAATTTATCAGGGTAATATATTTGTATTATACCGCATAGAAAGAGTTTATTTTATAGTATTTTACCGAAGGGATTAAAAGTTTTAAATGACTGATAATCAGCATTTTAAGCCCTATAAATACTTGTTTGAATTACCTGTTTTCAGTATCTTTACAGAGTAATAAAATTAATAATTAATTTATAAAATTTAATAAAATGGCACATAAAATTGACACTCAAAAAGGCTTTGCAGGATTCGCTTCTTACAAACAATCTGCATGGCACGGCTTAGGAACTGTTTTGGAGGAACGCATGAGTATTGCGGACGCTCTCAAATTTGGAGGATTAGATTTTGAGGTATTAAAATCTCCAAACGTTCATCGTTTTCCCAATGGGAATGAACAGGTAAGTAAAGATTCATTTTTCACTTACCGAACCGACACAAATTATGTATTGGGGGATAAATTGGGCAAAGGTTATACCGTTATGCAAAACAACGTAGCCCTTGATTTGGTGGATGAATTGGTAAGTAAGCAAGCCATGACAATTGAAACGGTTGGTTCTTTGTGTGATGGGGCAAAGGTATTTGTAACCCTCAAAAACGACACCCCGATTGATTTAGGTAACAACGATATTACAGAACAGTATTTGGTTTTACTCAACGGTCACGACGGCAACACGGCTATTTCTGCCTATTTTACGAATGTTAGGGTAGTTTGTCAAAATACGTTAAACGCTTCATTAGGATTGCCTAAAAATAAACATACGGTGAGACATACCGTTACGGCAAAAGACCGATTGACGGAAGCCTTGATAATTATGGGCGTTATGCAACGAAATTCTGATTTAGATAAACAAGCCTATCAACAAATGAAAGCACAGCGATTTACGGATAAAATGTTCTCTCATTATTTGGGAAACGTTTTCTTTACGCCCCACGAAATGGCAGAATTAAAGAAAGGAGATACGGGGATAATTTCAACCAGAAAAAGAAATGTAATTGCAGAGGTAGTCAATTTTGCCCATACGGGGATTGGTCAGGATTTAGCGGGTGAGGGGTCAGGTTTTTGGGCTTATAATGCGATTACAGGCTATTTTTCTAATCAAAAGGTTTACAAAGATTGTGAACTTAGAATGGATAATCTCCTTTGGGGAGCAGATGCCAATGTAATGAACCGAGCCGCTGAATTGGCTTTAAAGCCTGAAAAGATTGTCAATCTTGACAGAGAGTTTGCTTCAAATTTAATTTTAAATTAATTAACGTATAATTAGATACGTTATGGTTTTTATACTAATTTCTTATCAAATCCAAGCCGTTTTTAGGCTTATAAATCAATCAAATATCATGGAAAATGTCTTAATTATCGAGGGAATTATTGGTAAAATTGAAACTAAACCCTTCAGAAGTACCTCCGTTACTAACTTTTCAATTGCCCATAAGGAACAATGGAAAGACAAAGAAGGCAATGAACAAGAAGAAACGCATTGGTTTAATTGCGAACTTTGGAACGCCCCGCAAAAACTACTCGACCGCATGAAAATAGGCTCATTAGTGCTATTATTGGAAGCCAAAATGAAGACTAAGAAGTACACCAATAAGAATGAAGAAGAAGTAACTACCTCCTATATTTCGGTGAATAAGATTAGAATTTTGGCGGAAAAAGTAGAAAAGAAGGAAGAGAAAACCAAAAAATAAATTAAAACTAATGAGTGATTTAATTCGCTCATTTTTTATAGAGAACTGAATAGAAATATTATTTATATTATACTGAATTGTAAGTATTTTTTATCAAATACCAGAGGGGTTTAAAAATTTAATTTACTGATAATCAATTACATACAACTCCAACGCCCTTGAAATTAGTCCGTAGATTTTGTATCTTTATTAAGTAATTCAAACTAAAACAAAGCCTTAATAAATCAATAATTTTTAGTCTATCTTTTCACCATTTTATCAATTATCATCATGAAAAAATTAACCTCGGGCATTTTTGCCCTTCAAATCCTTGTGTCTATGGGTGGCTGTACAACGCTTTCCAGCCTATCTACCAACGCCATTCCACGTACAAATATCAGCGTTTCAGGTTCGAATGGTTACGTGAATACACCTTACGGGAGTGTAAACACCGAAGCCAAGAAACCTAAACCGATTCAATTAGTGGGGCAATTTTTGCGGAAAGTCAAAAACACAACCTTTATAATTAGCCTTCAAAAAGTAGGGTTTCATTACAAGGCAACCTTGACCAAAGCAACCAATTTAGTAGATACGCTAAAGACTTATTATCCTTTGTCCACTTACCAAATAGGAAAAGATTTTGCTTTGTTAGATACACAAAGTAAGGTAGTAATGAAGTATGTTTCAGGCTTTCCAAATGGTATTCAGTATAACGGTATTTTCTATAAACAGTTTATTGTTAGATAGTTATGTACCAGTTTAGCACAAAAGAGGGCGAAAAGTTTTATACTTTTTACAGCCCCAGCGAAATCCGAAAATTTTATTGTTTTGATTGTTATGACGATTTAGGTAATCGTAAGGTATTGGAAACCAAAGAGATAGATTATTCAAGTTTTAAGTTTGACAGATGTTTTTGTGAATGTAACGACTAAAAAACAAGAGAATTATGGAAGTTTTAGAATATGTATCAGCTAATAAAATAGCCCAATTGATAGATTTGGAGGGCTTAATTGAACAAGGAAATTGTGGGAGAGACGAAATCAAAAGGAGTGATAACTCGCTGAGTTTTCAAGTGTACTTGAATCCTTATTTTACCCATTTTGAAATTGAGGAAAACTTAGATGAAACCTTTGATTTAATCTTTTATTTGGAAGGCAGAAACGGACTGGATATTGTAGATTTAGAAACCAATATTCCCCAAAGTTGCCTGAAAAAAATTGTAGAAGAACGTATTTTTGGAATCTAAACCAAAAAAAGAAAATCACAGCTTTTGACGGTGATTTTCTTGTATCAACTTGATAGAAATGTTTTGTATTTTACTGGATAGAAATGTCTATCCATGATATTTGTTTTATAAAACCTAATTGTGAAAAAATATAATTAAATTTGATTCAAAATATAGCATTATGTCGAAATACATCAACCCTTATACTGATTTTGGATTCAAGAAATTATTTGGCGAAGAAGCCAATAAAGACTTGTTGATTGATTTTTTGAATCAATTATTGCCAGCACATCATCAGATTGCGGAATTGGAATTTCGTAATTCGGAAAACCTTCCAGATATTTCGCTTGAACGGAAGGCTATTTTTGACATACATTGCCAGTCGGGAAGTGGTGAGAAGTTTATTGTGGAAATGCAAAAGGCTAAAATAAACTTCTTCAAAGATAGGTCTTTGTTTTACTCAACTTTCCCAATCAGAGAACAAGCTATAAAAGGCGAATGGGACTTTAAATTGACTCCAATTTACATGATTGCGATATTAGATTTTCAGTATGATGAAAAAGAAGAGAGGCAAAAATTTTTACGTTCAGTAGATTTAAAAGACCAAGATGGCGATATATTTTATGATAAATTGAATTTCAAATTTATCCAAATGCCTTTGTTTACGAAAGAAGAAAATGAACTGGAAAGTCATTTTGATAAATGGGTTTATTTCTTGAAAAAATTAGAGCGATTTGAGGAAATCCCCGCCATTTTGCAAGAACCGATTTTTGAAAAAGCCTTTTATGTGGCAGAATTAGCCAATATGACAGCCATGCAATACGAAGAATATCAAAAAAGCTGGTTGACTTATATCGAAGTAAAAGAGGTAGTAAGAACGGCAGAAGATGATGGTAAAAATAAAGCTACAATTAAAATTGCCCAAAAGCTAAAACTTATGGGGCTTTCCAAAGAGCAAATCAAAGAAGCAACGGGGCTTTCGGATGGGGATATTGATGGGTTGTAAATATTTGAAAACAAGAGTATCTTTTTGCAAAAATTATCAAAAACGAATACTCTTTGCAAAAAAATACTCTTATAATTTATTTGAAATACCCAGATTTTCAAGTGGATGTATTTGGATTATTACGACCTGAAATTGAGAAAAATTATGATATGGAAATGGCTTATGGGGTTGTTTTTGAGAGGGTTTTGAGCTACATAAAATAATCTTTGAAACGAATTGATTTTTTTATACACAAATTTTGAACTATACTTAAAAGTATTTTCTGTAGCATTAATCTTGAATCAAAGTATGAAAAATTCTATTTGTATATATATTTATCACAGTCAAATACGGTCTCAATCAACTTGTATAAGTTTTTTTTATTCTCAATAAATTCAGGGTTACTTTTAGTATAATGTTCCATTTCATTAATAGCCGCTTGAATTATATCATCATATTTTTCTGATTTAACGTAATAAATGAGGCACTGCTCAAACGCACTTTGGGCTAATTTTAAATTATTAATTAAAAAAAACTTTGAAAAACATGATAATAATCCGAAAAATAACTTTTCATTAGATTTCTCAATAAATATTTGAATTCCTTTAGGATGAGACTTAATCCATGTAGGGGTATTCAAGTAAAAATTAAATATCTTATCTGAATTATTAACCATTTCAATAAACATATTCATATATAACAGACACCTTTTGAAATCTTTATTAATAAACAGGTTAAACGCATCTAAATATTAGCGAGCATTTGGATTAAATATTGGTCATTCCAACCTGCCAATTTTCTTCTACTTTTTATGCTTTCCTTATCA
>JALONS010000234.1 GCA_025454855.1 Arcicella sp. | reverse complement strand
ATTGATTTTGTGGTAGATAAATTGACAGAATTAGTAAAAGTAGCCGTTTAAGCAAAATATTCGCTGAAAAGATAAAAAAACAAAATTATCAGCACTAAATTGCCGATAACTAACACGTATAATTGTTGCCAAGTTTTTACGAAAGGCGGAAGAGATTTATCTTTTTCAGTCATGTTGATTATTAAGATGATTCTTTCAAAATTATAAAGATTAATTTACAAATCAATGGAACAGACACCCCAATCATACCGCAGAGTACATAAACCTCGCCCAAAAATGAAAATGCCACTTTTCGGGAATATGTTCGGTGGCGGTGGAAGCAACAAGCCCAGCAGTCGGGAAGATAGCTCTCTTACCAATAAACTCACGCCCATTATTGTGGCAATTGCCGTGATTGCTTTTGGTATTGATTATTTCAGAACTAAAAATGACACAAAACGTACTTACCGAGGGGCTGATGAAGTACAAGCAATGGCGTTTGATGGCAAAATTTTGAGAAAGTGGTACAATATTTTACCTGAAAAAGATAAAATAGAATACGTAGTAGAAATTGTGAATGATAAAAACGAAAAAAGGGTAATCAGTTTTCTTAACGAACAATCTAACTTCGGGGATTTCGTTCTACCCAAAAATACGATTGTAAAAAAAGAAGGAAGTTTGGATGTAACCGTAAAAAGGTACTTCAAAGCTGATACCGTTTTACGATTAAAATATTAGAATTAACGTGATAAAATCAGAAAATATGATGTTATAAATTCATTATTGTACATAATGAACAAAAATCAAAAAAAATATTATATTTATTTAAAAAAGTAATAAATTTGATTAGTCATTTCACAAGCCAACCGCCATTCGCTTACTGACTTATTTTGAGCGTGTAATCCTTACTGTCCTTTCTCTTTTTTGGCGGCGGTAAATTTAAGTAGTTTAATTCCGAAATTTCATCAAAAAATTTGCTGGTATTGGCATAAGATTTGTGCGTATTTCAATTAACTATTCCCTTTTTTTCCTTACAACCCCATGAAAAAAATATTATTTATCAGCATACTTTTATCTGCTTTTGGCATTTATGCGTTTGCACAACCCGCCCAGAAAACGGTTGGTTCGGCAAAAACAGATAGCTCATCGGTAAATTCTTCCAAAAAAAATACGGAAAATCAATCCTCTCCCATGACTGGGGCTTCAAAAGCTGATAAAACGTCCATTTCAGAATACGAAGATGAGGACGATTTAGATGAAAAGGAGTTGGATGAACTCGAAGCAAGCATTGCCAAAGCCAAAGCCGCTTTGGGTTTGAAAAACGTTCCTACTATCACTTCCTCAAAGAGCGTTCCATCCAGAAGTAAAGAGTCTATCAGCAAGGTTGAAGAAACACCAATCGCAGCACCCACTACTACTTATCAAGCACCCACATTGCTTTTGAATGGACGTGCCGCTTCCGAATCTAACGCTACCAAAATGGAGTTTAAGCAAGTAGCTTTGACGGAAGAGGAGAAGAAAATGTACAATGCTGGTGGTTTGAAAGTAAATAATATTGATGAAATTGACAGGGATTCCATCTACGTGAGTCCGAATATTCCACCCAGTTTTTCTGGAGGTGTAGAAGCGATGAAAGCATTTTTTACTCAGAATCTAAAAATTCCAGAAGTGATGCAAGGGCAAGAAATCAAGGGGAGAGTATTTGTAAGATTTGTAGTTAGAAAAGATGGTAGAGTTGATAAAGTACATTTAGTAAAAGGACCAAACGATGAATGTAATGCCGAGGCAATCAGAGTTATTAAGATGATGCCCGCTTGGATTCCAGCCTCCGACAGAGGTGATGCAGTAAGTGCTTATTACGTGTTACCTATATCTTTTACTACTAAAAAATAAGTAGGTATCAGGATTTAGTGATTGGTTATTAGTGTATTGAAAAGTAATTTTAAATCACTCAAAATCAAGTGTTTATGCACTTTTATTTGTCCCTAAAATAACACAAATTATTTCTCAACGAGTATTTATTTTAAAATATCATTATCAATCCAAAGGGTCTTTCAATTCACGTTGAAAGACCTTTTTTTATTCACCGCTCAAAATTTTAATAGAATTCGTCAAACAACAAATAGCCACATTTTCGGGTTATTTGCTTAAATTGTGTATTTAATCTATTCACGCAACCTAAATCAGAGATGAAAAAACTATTTCTTGTGTATGCCACCCTATTGAGTACTTGGGTATCAGTGGCTCAACAAGCTCCGCAAAAATCTAATTACAGTCAGTACGAATTGTTCAACCCACTGTTCAATTACACGCTGTCTACTCCAACCCGTAGTGGAACAGGCTCACCAGGTGCTACTTATTGGCAAAATTCAGCTGATTATAAAATCAATGTTTCCTTAGACGACGTAAAAAATACTGTTGAAGGTGACGTTGAAATTACCTACAAAAATGCCTCACCCGATAAATTGAACTTTCTGTGGCTTCAATTAGACCAAAATCAATTTAACACTAAGTCTCGTGGAGGGCTGACTACTCCTATTTCGGGTGGTCGTTTTGGTAACACCAGTTTCGAGGGAGGTTATCAAGTAAAATCAGTAACTATTGATGGTAAACCCGCTGATTTCTATGTAACTGATACCAGAATGCAAATAAAATTGGCATCTCCTTTAGTAGAACGTACTGGTGCGGTGAAAATTAAAGTGGGATTTTATTTCAATATTCCACGCTACGGCTCTGACCGTATGGGAACGCAAGAAGCTAAAAACGGTACTATTTATGAGTTAGCTCAATGGTATCCTCGGATGTGCGTTTACGACGACATCGAAGGATGGAATGTACTTCCCTACTTGGGAGCGGGAGAATTCTATTTGGAATACGGAAATTTTGAATATGCCGTAACCGTTCCTGCTTCGCATATTGTAGTGGGTTCGGGCGAATTGACGAATCCTACGGAATGTTGGACTTCCGAACAACAAAAACGCTTGGCTGAAGCCGCTAACAGTGACAAAACGGTAATGATTATCGACAAGGATGAAGTAGGAAAAGATAATTCACGCCCCAAAAAAGATGGTAAAATAACGTGGAGATTCCGTTGTAATATGGCTCGGGATGTAGCGTTTGCTACCTCAAAAGCCTTTATTATCGATGCCGCAAGAATTAATTTACCGAGTGGAAAGAAATCCTTAGCGATGTCGGCATATCCATCGGAATCAGCAGGGGAAAAGGCTTGGTCACGTTCAACAGAATACGTAAAAGGAGCGATTGAATATTACTCAAAATGGCTGTACGAATACACCTATCCCGTAGCAACCAATGTAGCAGGTGTTGTGGGTGGTATGGAATATCCCGGTATTGTTTTCTGCGGTAATAATAGTCAAGGGGAGAGCCTTTGGGGAGTAACTGACCACGAATTCGGACACAACTGGTTTCCAATGATTGTGGGTTCAAACGAACGTAAATTTGCTTGGATGGACGAAGGATTTAATACATTCATCAATTTCTATTCAACCGATGATTTTAACAAAGGTGAATACAAAGGAGCAAAGATGGATATGCACCAGATGTCGAAACAATTATTTCGTGAATCTGCTGAACCGATTATGAACATTCCTGATGTAATTCAACCCAATGGTTTAGGCTTCGAGGCGTATTTTAAACCAGGTATAGGCTTAAAAATACTCCGTGAGCAAATTTTAGGAGCTGAACGTTTTGATTATGCTTTCCGTGAATACATCAAACGTTGGGCGTTCAAGCATCCTACTCCGTATGATTTCTTCAAAACGATGGAAGATGCCGCTGGAGAAGACTTATCATGGTTTTGGAGAGGCTGGTTTTATGAAACTTGGAAATTAGACCAATCAGTAAAAGATGTTCAATACATTGAACAAGACCCTAAAAACGGAGCCATTATCACGATTGAAAACTTAGAGAAGTTAGCGATGCCTGCCATTGTAGAAATGGAAATGGTAGGAGGTGCGAAAGAACGAGTTACCCTTCCCGTTGAAATTTGGCAAAGAGGAGGCTCATGGACATTCAAGAGTACCACTACACTACCCCTGAAGTCGGTAACGATTGACCCCGACCACGTTTTCCCCGATATTAATTCAAAAAACAATACTTGGAAACCCCTCAATTATAAAGCTCCGAGAGCCAATTAATTGTATTTAAGGCACAATTTTTGCTAAGATTACCCCAACGAGAGTATCTTTTTATTGATGTGACAATCAGAAGATACTCTCGTATAGATTTATAAAGACTTTCCTCAAACGACTCATTCCTAATGACAAAAACCCTGTATTTAGTCCGCCATGCAGAGGCATCACAATCCGTTAGCCCCGATCTCGTGCGTCCACTCGTATCTAATGGTATGATTGATGCCGCCAGAATGGGAAAACATCTTGCTTCACGAATGCAAGGTATTGATATTATTCTTACTTCCCACGCCGAGCGTACACAAATGACAGCACAGGTATTTTGTGAACAATTAGGACTTGATAATCAAATAGTTAAAGTAGATTCAATGCTTTATGAAAGCTCCCCGAAGCATTATTTGGAGGCAGTAAATACGTTATCTGAAGATTATAATGATGTAATGATAGTGGGGCATAACCCCAGTATCAGTTATTTTGCGGAGTATCTTACTCACGAAGAAATAGGCTCAATGCCTACGTGTGGCGTTGTGGGTATGACTTTCGAGAATTTAACTTGGGCTGAAGTCTCCAAAAAGACAGGACATATGACCTTCTATGATTCCCCTGATGGTATTATGGGCTTGAAGGTGTAAAATATAATACAAATAATGAGCTATTCAACCAGTAGCTCATTACTCCCTCACTCCCACCACGATTTTCCCTTCTAATTCCCTTTTCCATCCTACGATTTGATACGGGAAATCACTTTCAAAAATAATAGCCAAATTTCTTTTTAATTCTGGATATTCAATCTTGTATTCTTTCAACTTTTTACCCTTAAATTCAGTCCCTGAATAGGCGTTAATCTGTGTTTTTGCCTCTTGAATACTGGGCAATTTACCAACCGATTGCCAATAAGCAAAACTGGGTATCATCTCCACTTCGCCAAGTGGTAAATCATAGGGATTCATTCTGATTTTTGCCCATATCTCATCTTCCAGAGATTGTCTTTCTAATTCATATTCTTTGTGTAGTTTATCGGTATTACTCACTATTTGAAAGGCTTTAGGCACTTGAAATAATAAAGTTGTACTACTTCCTTGAACATCTTGGATATTATTCAGAATCTTGAGGGCGTGCGGACGAATTGAAGAATTTAAAGGTAAAAAGGTAGCTGTGACGGTAGAATAATCGTTATTTTCTCGCTTTATTTTACCCGTGAAATCTACTCTTAATGTTTTTACGGAGTCTCGTTCATTTACGCCTTGTGTATAATCCAAACGATAAGTAAGTCCCCCCTCTCCTATTACTACAGAATCTTCTTTCAATATATATCTATTCACTTCCGTAGGTATTTTCTGCCAGTAATTCAAAAAAACGGAGCTTGTTTCATAATTGACTGGCATAATGGTAGAAGTCTTAGAGTTGGTATCATCTTGCTGAAAAATAGTAGCTTTTTTAGCAAAAGCGAATAGGATAGAAAGTGTGATACAAATGGCTAAAAAATTATTTCTGATAAATTTGTTCATGTTCAGGGAAATTAAGGTTAGGCAATTTACACATTTTACTTAAATTCCGTAAATTACAATTCAAAACACTTCATGCCAACAAATGTTTATCCCAAAATTCTAACTTGTAATAATCTTCACTCAAGAGATTTCATCGCACAATTTTAAAAATCATTGAAACCATCATCGTATGAAAAAATACTTACTTCTTATCCTCTCCCTTTTTGTATTCACTACCCAAGCCCAAATAGAAAAAGCTCCGCCACGCACAGAAGGAGAAGGGCAATTTAACCGTCTGATTATCAGGGGTGTGAATTTAGTAAACGGCACAGGGTCGCCCATGCAAGGTCCTTGTGATATTGTGGTAGAGAAAAATAAAATCACCGAAATAAGGGTAGTGGGCTACCCCGGTGTACCCATCGACCCTAAGAATAGACCCAAACTAAACGATGGGGATAAAGAACTTGACTGTACGGGTATGTATATGCTTCCGGGATTTGTGGATATGCACGGGCATATTGGCGGACGCTCGCAGGGAACACCCGCTGAATACGTTTATAAACTGTGGCTCGGACATGGCATTACCACCATCCGTGACCCATCGGCAGGTAATGGTTTAGATTGGACGCTCGACCAAAAAATGAAGTCCGCCAAAAACGAAATTACCGCCCCCCGAATTTTAGCTTACACTGCCTTCGGGATGGGTTCAAAAGAATCTATCACTACGGCTGAACAGGCAAAAACGTGGGTAGAAGAAAATGCTAAAAAAGGGGCAGATGGTATCAAATTTTTTGGAGCAAGACCCGAAGTAATGGATGCCGCCCTCCGCCGAAACAAAGAATTGGGCTTACGCTCGGCTTGTCATCATGCCCAAGTGGATGTTGCCCGTTGGAATGTAATGAGTTCTGCTCGGGCGGGGCTTACCTCTATGGAACATTGGTACGGATTGCCCGAAGCCCTTTTTGATGCACAAACCATTCAGGATTATCCCGCTGACTATAATTATTCAAACGAACAAAACCGTTTTGAAGAAGCAGGGAAACTCTGGAAACAAGCCGCCAAACAAGGCTCAAAACGCTGGAACGAAGTAATGGATGAACTGCTGAAATTAGACTTTACCATTGACCCTACCTTTAATATTTACGAAGCCAACCGAGAACTCATGCTTGCCCGTAGAGCCGAATGGCACGAAGAATACACACTACCCCAACTTTGGCGTTTT
>JALONS010000233.1 GCA_025454855.1 Arcicella sp. | reverse complement strand
GAACCTTCGTACCCTGCCATCAGTGCCAAACGGAGTTCTTCGGGAGATACTACATCGATTTCCACCCCGTACTTACGCATCAGTTTGAGAATCGCTAAATTAGTATTGGCTTTACAAGCGTATTTTATCTTTAGATTAACATTCTTGAAAGAATCACGCATTATGGCAATTTTTTCGATAATTTTGTTAGCGTCATACACGTACAAAGGTGTTCCGAATTGTTGGGCTAAATCAGTGAGTGGAATGTTTTGGATATTGTAATACATTATGGTTATTCGTTTTTCGATGCGACCGTCGCTCGGTTCGATGTTCGGGAAATGGAGGTGCAAAGATAAAACCCACAAAATCGTTAGAAGTATAAAAACTAAAAAATATGATAATTGAACTGCAAAATTTTGGACCAATCAAGTCTTTCAAGTTTGATACCGACAAGGATATTCATGCCATTTTTGGAAAGAATAATATTGGAAAATCGTATGCAATTAGTGCGGTTTATTTGATTTTGAAGGGGTTGATGGAACAAATTGATATAGTTCCTAATGAAGCAGATTATACTGGACCAGTCCACTTACTGGAAAAAAATGGCGATATATACAAGTATGAAAGCAAAGAAGAAGGAGTATTAAATCATTTAAAGAAAACATTTTTAAGTAATCTAAATAAATCATTCATAAATACTTTTGATATAAGCATTTTAAAAAATACTTTATCTGGAAATCAAAGATTAAATATCAAGATTTATTCAAATGACTTTATTTTGGAATTGGTACTATTAAACAACGAATCAAAACTTATTATTTCAGAAATAGAATTTGGAAAATATATTATCATTGATAGTACAGAACAATTTAATCAAGTAAAACTGTTTAATGATGCAAATATTTTATTAGAAAGAAGTGACATTTTTTTTGGAACGCCTCAGGTAGACATTTTTCATTTGAAATTTAAATATTTTAAAAGTTTAATAAAAAGGGAACTGAGCAATATTTACTATTTACCTGCCTCTCGATCAGGGCTTTACAATTCATTGAATTCTTTTGGAGCAATTTTCGCAGAAATATCAAGATATAGACTTTCTACAAATGCAAAATTTGAAATTCCCAATTTATCAGAACCAATTTCAGATTATTTTTTAAACTTAAATTCAATCAACAATAATATTATATCTAAGAGCTATGTTGTAGATTTTAGTAAGATTGAAAGAAAAATACTAAAAGGGAATATTTCTTTTGATAATGATACAAAAAAATACTTTTACACGCCTATTAATTCAGATATACGTTTAGAACTATCTAAAACCTCTTCAATGATTTCAGAAATTGCCCCAATCATTGCTCATTTGAAATACATTATTCCTTTACAAAACGAAACGCCTTCAATTCTTTTCATCGAAGAACCAGAGGCACATTTACATCCCGAAATTCAGATTTTGTTGTTAGAATATTTCGTAAAATTGAGTAAAGAAAATCTAAAAATTGTGATGACTTCGCATAGTAATTATATTTTTAATAAGTTGAGTAATATGGTTATTTCCAAGGAAATTAGCCCTGACCGTCTGAGTGTTTCTTTGATGAAAATGACTCCCGAAGGCAGTGTCGTAGAAGAAGGGGCAATGCACATGGACGAATACGGAATTGAAGACGATAATTTCGTGGATGTAGCCGAACAACTTTACGAAGAAAGAATGAAATTATTAGAAAATATCAACGAATAAAAGTTACACCATGTTAATCCAAAAAATTCAAGAAGACCCTATTTTGAGTAAATTTTTATGTGATGATTGTGAAGAAAACGGCGTAGGAATAAACATTGGCACAGAAGTAAAAAGAGACGATTTTATCATCATTCGAGTAGATGAATTTTATAATAAAACAGTACATGACGACAGCCGCCCAAAATCGCCAGATTGTTTGATTATTCAGCATTGTGGAAATAATCGTTTTGTGCTGTATTTGATAGAACTAAAAGCTATCAAATCGCTCAAAACGGAAAATATGGGCGATATTAGAGATAAATTTCAAAACTGTTTTAGCGATTTTATGAGTGATAGATTTAGAGAATATTTTTATAATACTGACTACGAGTTTGTCATAAAGTTATACTTTATTTCTGACCCACGAGAAACAAAAATTGATAAAGGAAAAGCGACTCGCATGGATAGCCTATTAGCGTTGAGGCAACCCCGTTTTGCTAATCGTATCTACCCCATAAAACCCAAAAATCCCAACCCCATCATTCAACCTTGTCAATAAAACTAATATAAAACCAAATGAAAAAACTATTGTCGCCGTTGTCTGTGTCTTCACAGACAACTTTATTATTAATTTTTTACTCATGTTTCGTAAATGCCCAAATCAAGAATGGCCCGATGGTGGGATATTCTGATATGAAAGAAGTGATGCTATGGGTGCAAACCGAGAAACCAGCTAAAGTAAAATTCAACTATTGGGAACAGAGTACTCCTAATAAAAAAATGACCACTGATGAAGTATCGACTACCAAAAAAGACGGTTTCGTGGCTAAAATTGTCTGTGACCAAGTAACGATGGGCAAAAAATATGCTTATGAAGTATTGATAGATAATAAGAAAATCGCTCGGGATTATCCACTCACTTTCCAAACCCAAGAACTATGGCAATACCGTAAAGACCCGCCAACCTTTAAGTTTGCTCTCGGAAGTTGTAACTATATCAACGAACCAGAAACCGACCGTCCTGGACGTGCCTACGGAGGTTTTAATGAAATCTTCAAGGCTATTTATGATAAAAAGCCCGATTTTATGATTTGGGGTGGAGATAATCTTTACTATCGTGAACCCGACTGGAATACTCGCACGGGTATGATTCACCGCAATACACATTCACGGAATATTCCAGAATTACAGCCACTTTTAGGGAACACCCACCATTACGCTATTTGGGACGACCACGACTTTGGTCCAAACGATTCTGACCGTTCGTTTTGGCAAAAAGACATGGCTCTTGACATCTTTAAGTTATTTTGGGCGAATCCTAATTACATTTTTAAAGATGAAGCCTGTACGGGTACTTTTCAGTGGGGCGATGTACAGTTTTTCCTCTTGGACGACCGTTGGTTTAAAGCTCCCAATGAAAACTTTACGGGCAATCGTGATTATTACGGAAAAAAACAATTAACATGGTTAATTGATGCCCTTACGGTTAGCAGTGCTACCTTTAAGATTATCGTAACGGGTGGACAAGTAGTAAATCCTGCAAAGGTATTTGAGAATATGTCGAACTACGAAGCGGAGAGAGACGAACTTTTAAAGAAGATTACCGATGCTAAAGTGAAAGGCGTTTTATTTGTTTCTGGTGACCGTCACCATACTGTTTTGCAGAAGTTAGACCGTTCAGGAGCTAATTATCCTTTATATGATTTAACGGTTTCACCGCTTACCTCTGGACCTTCAAAACCTGTAAAAGCTGAAGACAATTCGCCAATTGTGGAGGGTACTTTATTTACAGAACGTAACTTCGGAATTTGTGAGGTTTCAGGTACATTAAAAGATAGAGTATTGAAAATCAGTATATTTGACTCGAAAGGAGAACATCAGTATATTTGACTCGAAAGGAGAACAAAAATGGACGAGAGACATTAAGGCAAGTGAGTTGAAGTAAGTGTTTTTGATGAATAGAGCAGTCGTAGTTCAAAACTACGACTGCTCTATTTAATTTCCTTGCGAATCTATACTGAAGTTCTCCACTAAATTAACCTAAAAAACTGGACTTATCTGAGAAGAATGCTTCTAACTGGGTATTGTTGAGATTAAAGATATGCTCTAATTCTTCAAAATTTTGGAAAGAGCCAGTAATTATTTTTACGTATTGTCCCTTAAACTCCTTGATACTATTCGGAATAATTTTTTCTGATTCAGAAGTACAAATAATAATAATCTTTTTACGAATTCCCCACGCAAAGCCTAATTCCAGAAAAGCCGTTGATAATTTAGTTGATGGGTTTTCGGTAGTAGGTACAAAATCTATTTCTGGAAGAATCAAAATAAAAAACTCGCTTTGAGTAATATGATCAAAATTACTCTCAAAAATACCTGAATCTGTTTGAGGAATATTTTCAAAATCAGTGCTGAGATATTTAACAATCCCATGCGTTACTTGCTTAAAGGCAAATCTATTTTTCAGTAAACCAATCGTCCCAACGAGCATAGCTCTATTATTTTCAAAAATGTTTTCTTGCGAATGATAAAATAAAGGAATAGAGATATAAGCGTCCATTCGGTTTATTTGTACTTCTCTACTTTCCCAGTGTTTACGTTCGTCTTTTGTTTGACCAATGAAATAATCTTTGAGAGCAACCAATGTGTAATGTTTAAGGTGGCGTGGAAGTTTTATGAATGCTCTACTTCTACGTTCGAACATCATTCTGGTTGCTGTTGCCAAAGGTTGTTCCACAAAAGAATGGTAGAATACAGATGAAGCGTCTCTAAATTTACCTTTAGGTTGTTTTACCAACAAAGCTGCACCTGAAAATATTGCTCCTCCATCACGAATTCCAGAGAAACTCCCTAAACCAATTTCATCGACGTTTTTACCGAAAGAGATTATAAGCCGAAGGTGTCTGTGAACGCTACCCTCCAAAGCATCAGTCTCTAAATATAACAATCTTTGCTTATTTTTATTTTTAACAAAAACTTCGTATTCGCCCTGATAGTTAAATTGAACTTTGTGAATTACATCGTCGGAATTCTTGATGATAATTTTATTTTTCTTAAAAGCATCTTTAACAAAACATACAGGACGCTCTTTTACGTAATAAATTCTTTTAGTAATTTTTTTCCCTAAACTATCAACCCCCATATCGATTGACTTTTCCCCGAAGGTGTATAGTAGCCAATCATGCTTTGATAGTTCTATGTAAGTTTCTTCGATTATTTCATCCTCATTTACTTGTTCTACATCATCACGTACAATTTCACCCACAGTCATTATTGTACCGTAGGTAGTATCGGTTGAATTTTCATTAAGTTCTGGAAAATGTAAATCTAAGAAGGGTTTAATTGATTTCAGAGAAATCTCATTTATCATGTTCGGACGTTTGTCCATTTCATTGAATATTTGGTAAAAAATACTTTCATTAGTTACCAAATTTATTTTTTTGTTGCTTTTGCCAAAACTTGTCCAATCAACATCATTGAGGTTCTGAAATTGACTACTAATAGTTACTAAATTTAGTTCTATGATACGTTCAAGAAATGCTTTTGCTTGGGCAGAAGACAGACATAATTTCTTGGCAGTTAGATGTTTAGCCATAAAATCGGTGGTTTTAAGTTATTAAATACTGCAAAATACTTTTTTAAAAATAATTTTTTGAAAAAAGTTATTTTATGGTAAAATCTCATCAGTTTTTTGTAAAAAAAATGGATTTTAAAATATTTCTGTAAAACAAATTTAGTATGTGTAGTTTCAACACTTTTGAGATGTCAAAGTTCAAATTCCTTTGATAATCTCAAAATGAAAAAGCATTTATATAGTTTTAAAACCGTAATAGTAGAGTCGGAGGCTCAGGCTATTGAATACAAAAGCAATTATGAAAGTAATGGAAATGTAGAAGTAAATACTGATTATATAAAAAAGGCAAAAGCACTATTAATTTATAAAAATAGTAAACTTTTGGGCGGATGTATATTGAACCATAAGGGCTTACAACCCTTGCGGTATATGGAATTGATAAAATCGGAGATGGATAGAAAAAGTTTGTTGGAAATTGACCGTATCAGCGAAGATGATTTGATGGAAATGTGCTGTATCTTTCACGCAAAAGGGATTTCTGCTTGGGATAGACTTTGGTTTTATTTAATGATTTTCAAAAAGACGGCTGAGTACGCCCATCAGTGGAAAAAAAAGGGAATTTTGGGAGGTAGTGTAATCACACAAATTCAAAGATTACAGATAAAATTGATGCCACACGTATTGTTTCGAGCTAATATTAATGAAAAATTAACCCTTTTTGGTCATCACGAAGGCGTGCTGATGATTTACTACGCTGACTCCGCCTATTTTTTCCAAAAAGCCCTTTGGGTGCTTTTGAGTGACTCAATGAGCAGACTTCTTCATCGTTGATAAAAAACAGAGGCTGTGAATATAGTTTATCCCAGCCTCTATTTTTTTGATTGATTATGGCTGACAAAAAGTTGTGTAAATTATCATTCATTAATAATTTGTGACATATTTCGTATTCCATTAAATCTTCAATGCAGATAATCTTGATTCGCTTACGATAAAACTTTCATTTTAATATGCCACTTTTCTTGAAAAATACTGCTACTTCACGGGCTGTTGTGAAAATGTAGTGTTCACCCAAAAAGTCTTGAGCTTTTCTAAGAATAGCTTTATTGTAAAATTTCAGCGTAGAAACTTGTAAGTTCAATTCTTTGGCTATGATGTCCACGCTGGTTTCGGGATGTGAATGGGCGTAGGTATTCACAATAATCATTTCTTTGGGCGAAAAGGGGGAGTTTTCCCAAATAAAATCACGATTGATAAACTCAGCGTACTTCTCAACCATTTTTTCAGGAATATCCGTAAATCGGGGTTCGGGAGGTTCGTTATCGAATGTTTTTTTAATGACTACAAACTCTGAGAGATATTGGGTAATCATCCCTGATTTGGTAAACTGAAAGGGTGAGATAGTGCGTTTTACCAAGAAAATGTCTCCGTTGGCGTGCTTTATGGGCATCTGCACGATAAATTTTGGTTTTAAGAATTGCAGAGGAGTATCTTCTTCTACGTTGAAGTTGAAAATATTTCGCCACATCAATATAAAAAGTTGTAGCAGCCCTTTAGACGGAATGGCTTGAAGATACTGAAACATATCAAACTGCTCGGTGTTATAGCCAATAATATCTATTCCTCGGGCGTGAATAATTTTAAAGTCTATCACGTCCACCACAAAGAAAAACTGTTCATGCCTCAACCCAATCTCCAACTTGCCTAACTCTTCTTGTTGTAAATGAGAAGGAACAACTGCATCTCTTGGTATATTTTGATTTAGTTTTTTTTGAGTATATTCTTTTACTTCTTTTATCTCTTCAATTACGCTTTTGTCATTTTTCATAAACTTTTTTTAGGCTAAATTCTATGAATATATCTATGGTAGAGATACCCTTGTCAAAATTAAAGTTACATATTTGTAAATGACTGTTTTACAGGTATTTGCAGCATAGTTTTTTTTAAGTATTACTCACAATCTTCCCCAAAATAATATATGAAAAATATAATACATGAGCAGTTTAGAGTTGATTTTCCGACTAATTTTCCTCCCAGTTTAATCCGTTTTTTCAATAATCAATCAGACATTACTTTTTCAGATATTATTTATCTACAAGGAGAAATTAATTACACACACATTTATTTATCGAATGGTAGAAAAGAAACTTTTGCCAAATCACTCAAGTTTTTTGATAACCTACTAAGGAACACTCATTTTGTGCGAGTGCATCGTTCATTTATAATAAATCGCCTACATTTTAGGGGTTATGATGCAGAATTAGGAAAAATTATGCTGACAAATAATACTAAAATATTTGCTTCAAGGCGTAAAAAGATGGAGTTTGAACAGTTACTATTCAACCACGTAGCATTTCAGATTAGAGAAAACGGATAATACCGTATTCAATAATCTCATACAACGGACTCCAATAAGTTATCTGATTAAAAATTTGTGGTTGGTTATATACGAAAGCAAGACAGCGATTGTCTTGCTTTTTTATTTCTACACTAAGATACTAACCAAATGTTAAACCAATTTGTTAAATTTGATAAATATCAAAAAATCAACGAATTATTATGAATCAAGAAATAATTAATCTGTACGACGAATATACGCACAAACCACTTTCCAGAGCAGAGTTTTTGAAAAGATTAAGCCTGATGACAGGTGGCATGACGACTGCACTGAGTATTTTACCTTCCTTAGAGAGCAATTATGCGGTTGCTCAAGTCTCTGAAAATGAATTGTTTACGGAAACGATTTCTTACAAGGGTATCAACGGAGAAATGAAAGCATACGTTGCTCGTCCGAAGGAACTGAGAGCCTATCCTACGGTTATTATCATTCATGAAAACAGAGGACTTACACCCCATATTGAAGATGTGGCTCGGCGGGCAGCCCAAGCTGGTTTTTTGGCAATTGCTCCAAATGCCTTATCAATGGCAAATCCTGCTCCTGCCAATGAAGACGAAGCCAGAACGGCATTTTCGCAATTAAAAGCAGAGGATAATTTGGCGAATTTTATAAAAGTATTTGATTACATTCCCACACGGAAAGATTCAAATCAGAAAATTGGTTGCGTAGGTTTTTGTTGGGGCGGAGCCATGGCAAACAGTTTGGCAGTAAATGTGGCTAATTTAAAAGCCGCCGTGGCATTTTATGGCAGACAGCCCGCCATCGTTGATGTCCCTAAAATAAAATCTGCTGTGCAATTACACTACGCCAGCCTTGACGAACGAGTAAACGCAGGAGCGAAAGAATACGAAGAGGCTTTGAAAGCCAACGGAAAAAATTATGAATTATTCATGTATGAAGGCGTAAATCATGCTTTTCATAATGATACTTCCGCTGCCCGATACAATGAACAAGCCGCCAAATTAGCTTGGCAAAGAACGATTGATTTCTTTAAAAAATATTTAGTATAAACAATCTTCAAAATTCTCATAAAATGCGATTAAAAATTTTCTTTGTTCTCTGTTTTTTATCTTTTAATAATATATTGGCTCAAAAGCAAAAAATATGGTTTGATACCGATATGGGCAACGAAATGGATGATATTTATGCCATTAGTCGCCTATTGGTAGAGGCAGATAAATTTAATATTGTGGGCGTGAGTTCGGCTCATTTTATCAATGTTGATTTAATGCTTTATGATAAATGGAACCAGTATCCAACGAAAGACATCAATACCGTGAAAATTAGTCAGGAAGAGAATGAGAAAATTTTAACTGCCTTCAATAAAATGAGTATTCCGCACCCAATGGGTGTAGAACGCATCATGGGACGTGCGTGGGGTGAATATACGCCTCGCCCGTCGGAAGTTACCAATCAGATTATTAATGTTGTTAAAGGTCTTGCTGACGGAGAAAAATTAGACATTCTTTTTATTGGAGCGGCAACAAATATTGCTTCAGCGATTGCTTTAGAGCCTTCAATTACCCCAAAAATTAGACTTTTTTCAATGGCGGCTCGCTACGATGCTAAAGAAAAAGTTTGGGATAAGAACGAATTTAATGTTAGGGGAGACTTGAATGCTTTTAATTTTTTGATGAATAACCCTACCGTTGAGTGGTACGTAATGCCCGCTCAAACTTGCGAAGTTTTGACCTTTGAGCGAGAAGATACCTACGCTCGCTTAGACGCTAAATATCCCGTAGAAAATCTATTAAAACAACGTTGGATAGAGTCAAATCCTGATGATAAAACCCGTATTATTTGGGATTTAGCCTTAGTGGAAGCCTACCTTTCACCCGAATTAGCGAAGGTTAAATCCGTAAAAACACCGCCTGAAAATCATCAACACAAAGTAAATGTTTATGTGAAAATAGACCGAGAAAAAATGTTTAACCGTTTTTGGGAAAAGCTGCGAGCATACCGTGCGAAGTGATGATGGAAATTTTGGGATATATTTGCGTAGATAAAAAATAAGCCAATGTTACAAAAAGTTAGCATACAGAATTTTAAGAGCCTCAAAGACGTAACGCTCGACCTCCAAAAAGTAAACCTTCTCATCGGTCCGAATAACTCGGGGAAGAGTAATTTTTTGAAGGCGTTGGAGTTATTTGGAAAATATATCTGTTATCAACATGAAGCAAATAGATTTATTAAAAATATTAATGATTTGAAGGAAGTTTCTTTTAAAAAGGAAAAGGGGAATTTAGGATTTGAAGTATTATTCGAGAATCAGTTAATAGGTTGTAAGATTTCGCCAGATATAGAGTCGTCTTTAGATATTAATTATAAATTACTATTTAATGATGAAAGTTATCCTGCTGAAGTAGATACTAAATATATTAGTCAACATACACAGAAGTGGTATAATTTTAATGCAGAAGCACGAACAAGTATTCGTAGTTTAGAGAAAAAAGTTTTCGATAATATCAAAATCTATAATGTGATTCCCTTTTTCTTAGTGAAATCCTCATTATTAAATAGAGATGTTTCAATTACAGAATCTGCATCTAATCTTGTTTCATTTTTAGATAATATAAAAGAAGAAAACCCTTCTATTTTTAACAAAATTGAACAGGATTTGCATAAATGTATTCCAGAATTTAAGCATATTACCTTGCCTAAAACTAAGGCTGAAAATGGGTATATAGAAAAGAACTAAGGCTGAAAATGGGTATATAGAAAAGAAGATAAGGTTGTTGGACAAAGATGAAAATGGTTTTTGGGCAGATGAAGTCTCAGAAGGCGTTTTATACTTCCTCGCTCTACTGTGTATCGTTCATCAACCCAATCCCCCCAAACTTTTATTGTTAGAAGAACCCGAAAAAGGAATTCATCCGAGACGAATAAAAGAGGTTTTAGATTTCATTTTTCAATTAGCGGAGGATAAAGATATTCAGGTAATTATGACTACCCACAGTGAGCGAGTTTTAGATGAATTTGAGGATATTCCAGAAGCGGTTTTTATTTTTGATAAGGAT
>JALONS010000232.1 GCA_025454855.1 Arcicella sp. | reverse complement strand
GTAGTCGGATGGAGGCGAGCCTTTTACTACCGATGAACCCAACGCTCCATTCAAACTGGTGAGATTTGCCAGTGTACTCAACAGGGTAGTAGTACCCATGGCGGCACAACTGGTTTGTTTTATGAAATTTCTTCTATTCATGTGTCGTTAGGTCGTTAGGTAGAGACAAGGCAGTGCCTTGTCTCCAAATTTATCCAATCGTTATTTTATTCTATTTTTTAGACAAGGCGGTGCTTCAATGCCAAATTTATCCAATCGTTTATTCTAATTTTTTAGACAAGGCAGTGCCTTGTCTAAAAATCTATCCAATCATTATTTTATTCTATTTTTTAGACAAGGCGGTGCCTTGTCTCTGCGACCTACGGATAATTGACGGTAATTATCTATTTATCAAATAATCAGGTGATGACATAATTAAGAAAATTGCTACTCTGATTCGGCGATAAATATCTTCTTCATTGGGTTGTCCGTAATAATCGTAAGTGTAAGGCATACTGGCAATAGCATTACGAATAATCTCAATATTACTTTTAGAAACCGCCCCGTGAGCCAGTAACATATTGTATTTGTCTAATAGCTGCGGTAGTTTTTCGTTGGTTGCTAAACTGGAATCTGCCGCCAAATCAAATCCGGGGTCTAAATCAGGTTTATATGATTCATTTGGAAAAAGATACCAAAATTCAGTTGGGTCGTCATTGATAAGCCAGCCATTCAAAGCATTCATATAACCCGTAAGGGTTTGTGAGTTAAGCAGTTGAAACTCTGGAGCGTATTTGCCTGCCGTTTTCAGGTCTCCATCAGGGATATAGTCGGGCTGAAAGAAATTAAACACCGTTGGAGAATACATCGGAATTTGTTCAATGGCATTATAAAGGCTGTACATGGTATTTCGGTAAGTACTGCCTTGAGTTGTCAATTTCAAACCTCGCATCAGATTCATGTATCTTACAAAAGGCTCTCTGAGCATTCCAGCGTAGTTATTGGTTTGGTCAGCGTTACAATCACAGGCCTCGGGGTCTAACAAAATGGCTCTAACCACCGCTTTCAAATCACCCCGAACGCCACTTCCATTATTATTAAAAACTGTAGCAACCCGTTGAATATAAGCGGGTGAAGGATTAGAAGAAACCAAGCGTTGAATTAATCTACGACTGATGAAAGGTGCTACATTGGGATGATTGAAAACAATATTGAGTGCATCTTGAATATCTTGCTCGCCTTGTACCACAGGGCGACTGGGAACGGTACTGCCCAAGAAAGATTTTGCCCCAGGTTCGTGTCCGTTATAAATTTTGGGTTGCCACCATCCCTGATAATACTCTAAAGAATCCAATGGGAAAAATTTCATGCGTTTGGTATAACTCCACTTATCTTTTTGGTAATGACCCAGATACGGTCTATCACCCCAGCCTAAACCCGTAAAAACTTTGGCTAAATTAGCTATGTCCGTATTAGTGTAGGTAGGGATGGATTTATTATTGGCATCCTTCATTTCGGTACCATCCAAATTGAGTTTGTACAATCCAATAGAGAACAATTGCATAATTTCACGAGCGTAGTTTTCATCAGGATAGATTTGCTTGGTAGTATTGGTAGCATGATTATTCAGAAACGTTAAATACGACCCCATAGCAGGATGATATGTAATTTTATCCAAAATAGTACGATAATTACCAAAGGCATTACTCAAAAGAATATCGTAATAACTGGCTAATCCGTAGGGTTCGCCGTCGAGGTCAGAAATTCTGGAAACTACCAAAATCTCACTCAATGCCAAAGCCACTCGCCAGCGTAATACATCGGGGGCAGTCATTGCCCCTTGAAACCAAGTAGCATCAAAATGCCAATTCTGAACATCCGTATTATCCAACGTGTAGTTGCCCGCAGGGTTATTCCTCCGCAATGAATCCACGATGATTTGATGCAAACTTCGTAGATAGGTTTCCATCCCGAAAGAATTGGGCATATTCAACTGATTATCAATCCATTGCTCTTTTCCAACATTCGCAACATTCTGAATATCAGTCATTTTAGCCCCTAAAGTAGCATGGGATAAAAACCGTGAAGCAGCATTATAATTGGGTAAATACCCCGAACTCTGCAAGGTTTTCGCTCCATCAGTAGTGGATGAAGAAGACGTAACCGTAACATTTTTGACATTCCCGAGACCAAACGTAATGGTTTGCTGAGCGTTAATGTGCGTATTGAGTTTAAAGAGAAAAATAAAGAAAAATATGAATTTGGATTTCATAAATTTTGGTATGCGTTATATGGCTAAAGACATCTTTCAAAATGAAGGCAGAGTATTTAAACAAAGGGTGGTTTGGAAGCTATGGGAATTAAAAACCAGAAGGCAAGTACAAATTTATCAAATGACAATCATAAAAGCATACCGATTACTCATTGGTTTGAGAAAAAAATAGTTTTGAGAAGTACACGCTTAGTAATTCATGATTTCTCTTTTGCAAAATTCAAAAGCGGTAGGGAATTGATTAATCTTGACATCTTCCCAAGTATCAAGTTCTAATAAAATTGACCTAAGTTTCATCTCTAAATATTCAGCTCTGACAGTTCTGACAGGCTCATGGTTTACACCCAAGATGAATAGCATTTCATTGATTTTTTCTTGGTCAGATTCATCTAATTCAGTGTTAGCAATAAAAATATGTTCGTTCGAATTGTATTCTAATAATTGGAACTCATCGTAATCGGGACGGTCAAATTTTAGGATTTCATGTACTGAATTATTCCGTTTAATTTTAGTATTTACGTCTGTATCTGCCATAAAAAAATTATCCCAAAGCCATCCTTGTTTTTGCTTCTTAGTAGCATCAAAATGCTCTAATTGTCCTTTAACAGACCAATTCACAGGTTTCTGATACTTCCCGTTCACCCAATTATTAGCTTCATAAAAGTCTGGGGTACAGAGTAATTGTTCTGTATAAGCACACAATCCTTGCTGACAATGAAAGAGATTCATTACTACATCATAATAATATTTATTTTTAGAAGAATCATATTCGGGGTGAGCAACGAGAGCCTCTTCCCAATTTTTATAAGCAGTAGATAGGATTGTAGTTTTATTAATTTTTCTCATTTGTCATTCGGGTAGTCCAGCCAGTTAATTTTGATAATTTAAGGTATTCATTCCAAAGTTTCTCTTTTTCTTCTGATGTAATATCTTTCTTTTTCAGTTTACTCTCCAACGTTGCTAATTTCATTAGTGCTTTCACCCGTTTTTCATTGCCTTCCGAGTCCAAATCAAATACTCTTTGTAGAATGTCATCCCAACGTAAATACTGCGGATTGATGGTGTAATTATCTACGTGGCGTTCACCTTCGTAGTAAAGTTCTTGGTAAACCTTGCCCGTTTTAGGGTTAAATTTCAGTTCTACAATCTCCCAAGGCTCAAAAGAAGAGGCAATGATGGGTGAATGTGTGGCGTAGAAAAACTGGCAATCGGTTGTCAAAGAAGTATAAATATCCACGATTTCTTTTTGAATATCGGGGTACAAAGAGCGTTCTGGTTCATCGAAGAAGATAGCTGTTCGGTTTGGTTTTAGTGTGTAAAGTGGTAACATAGATAACAAAACCTGTCGAGTACCTGTACTCTGAAAATCATACAGAACTTCATGACCATCAAGGGTTTCTATTTTGATGGCTTTAACATCTTCTATTTTTTTAAAATCCAACTCAGGATTTACTCTGAGATTAAATTTATTTAAAATCCTATCCAAAAAAGTATCGGCTAAGTCTTTTAAAGGATTAATATTTTGTTGTTCCCATTCCTGATATTTTTTAGCGGCTTCTAAAATTTCCTCTGATTTCACTCCTATTTTTTTCGTTACTTCTGAAACGGCAAGGCTTTGTTCTATTTGCTGTTCTCGATATTGAACGATTTGTTCATTGATTTTTTGCCAAATAAAACCATAATTCAATCCAGAGAAAAACAGAAAAAGATTTTCTTCATCTCTATACAATTCAACATCTTTTAAAGTACCAACATTGTTTGTAAAGTCTACTGGAAAAAATAAAGCTACAGGGTTACATCTATGAAATTCATTAGATAACGCATTTGCTATAAAAATGCCCTCTCCATCTAATGCAAGGCTTATATAATTATCAATATATGAACTTTCTATATGCTTTGCACCTTGAAATTTCATCGAAATTCCATCAACTGTAGTATCATCACGCATATCTGAAAGACGTGTAGCTGCCATTCTATTAAAAAAATGTAGATTGTAGAAGTACCTTGACATTATATTTAACAAACTCGTCTTCCCAGTCCCGCTCTGTCCAATAAAACAAACTTTATCCAAAGGTTGTCCTGCTTTTGGATGTCCTTCGGGATAAGTCAAGTCTAATCTAAAATCCTCAAATTGGTGGTAATCTTTGATATATAGTTCTTTTACTTTCATATTCTGTGTAAGTATTTCTACAAAGTAAATCAAAAATAACAGAAATCCCTTTCCACCACCAAGCCCATTCCCCGAAAAATCCGTAAATTCGTAATTCCGATGTTCGTGATTCGATGTTTGATGTTCGGTTTTGCCGAATATTGATATGGAATTTTGTGAGTAAATAGTCAACTAATCATTACTGCACCGAACATCGAAAATCGAAATACGAACATCGAAGAAAATGGAAGAAGAAAAAAAATCACTGAATTTCCTTGAACAAATTGTAGAAGAAGATTTAACGTCTGGCAAACATGGTGGACGAGTACTAACTCGTTTCCCACCCGAACCTAACGGATATTTACATATTGGTCATGCCAAGTCTATTTGTCTAAACTTTGGTTTGGCTGCTAAATATGGTGGTACAACTAATCTACGCTTTGATGATACCAATCCTGAAAAAGAAGAAACCGAGTATGTGGAATCCATCAAAGCTGATGTAAAATGGTTAGGATTTAATTGGACAAACGGACAAGAACTGTACGCTTCCGATTATTTTGAAACACTCTACCAATTTGCCGTAGAACTCATCAAAAAGGGATTTGCTTATGTAGATGACCAACCCGCTGATATGATTGCCGCTCAGAAGGGTAATCCTAATTTTGCGGGTGAAGACAGCCCTTACCGTTATCGTTCAGTAGCTGAAAACCTTGAATTATTTGAGCGTATGCGGGCGGGTGAGTTCCCTGATGGAGCTAAAGTTTTACGGGCAAAAATTGACATGGCTCATCCCAATATGCACATGAGGGACCCGTTGATGTACCGTATCAAACACGCTCATCATCACCGCACGGGCGATGCTTGGTGCATTTATCCCATGTATGATTTTGCCCATGGGCAGTCTGATTCTATTGAAGAAATTACTCATTCTATTTGTACTTTAGAGTTTGATGTACACCGTCCGCTTTATGATTGGTTTATCGACAAATTAGAGATTTTTCCCTCTCAACAATATGAATTTGCTCGTTTAAATCTTACGCATACCGTTATGAGCAAGCGTAAATTGTTGCAATTGGTACAAGAGGGCATTGTTTCAGGTTGGGACGACCCCCGTATGCCAACTATCTCAGGCTTACGTCGTCGTGGATTTACGCCTGCTTCAGTTCGTAATTTTTGTGAAAAAATTGGCGTTGGAAAACGAGATAATTTAATTGATGTTGGTGTTTTGGACTTCTGCGTACGAGAAGACCTCAACAAAACCGCAACCCGTGTAATGGCAGTTCTTGACCCTTTGAAAGTGGTCATTACTAATTATCCAGCAACACAAACCGAAGAGGTATCCATCGAAAATAATCCAGAAGATACCGAAGCGGGTAGCCGTTTAGTGCCATTCAGTCGGGAGATTTACATTGAACGAGAAGATTTCATGGAAGAACCCATGAAGAAGTTTTTCCGTTTAGGACCGGGATTAATGGTGCGTTTGAAAGGGGCATACATCATCAAATGTGATGATTTTGTAAAAGACGAGTTCGGAAACATTACAGAACTACATTGCAGTTATATCGAAAATAGTCGTTCTGGTTCAGATACTTCTGGTATCAATGTTAAAGGAGTTATTCACTGGGTTTCGGTAGCACACGCACACAAAGCCGAAGTTCGCCTGTATGATAGATTATTAATTTTAGAAGATGCCTCGCAAGTAGGCGACGATTTCAAAAAATTCATTAATCCAGATTCTCTGACGATACTTCCAGAAGTCTATATTGAACCAAGTTTGAAAGAGGCTAAAATCGGGACTAATTATCAGTTTATGCGTAAGGGCTATTTCTGTTTAGATACTGATTCTACTCCTGAACATTTAGTGTTCAATCGCACGGTGGGATTAAAGGATAGTTTTAAAAAGTAGAAATTCATTAATTCTGGTTACATTTGCTTATAAATCAACAAAAAATATGACAACAGTAGCGGACAAAGAAAGAATTAGAATGTCATTGAAGAATTTGGTTTTAGAAGAACCCAATTTTATAGATGATTTAGTTTCGGAATTAAGCGAAGATTTAAAGAAATCTAAACAAAATCGTCTGGAACGAATTATAAATGAAGATTTTGAAGAATACAAAGAGGTTTTCAAAGCATTGGCATCATGACGTTATATTTAGAAAAAAGAGATGTAACGTTTATTAAACAAAAATGCCTTATCTGTCAAGATAAGGCATTTTTATTAGTTGACAATTATATTTCATTTAATAAACGGCTTGATAATCAACCGTAAAAACGATGATGGACACTTTATCTTTACCCACTTTTACGGGGAAAATATTACCTTCTCCATCAAAAGAATTAGCGTATAAACCCTTATCTCCTTCTCTCACCAAAAGTGAGTAACTTCCTTCAGGTAAATCTACACAAAACCTTCCATCAGCATCTGATTTTACTGTTTTAATCAATGATTTGGCAATA
>JALONS010000231.1 GCA_025454855.1 Arcicella sp. | reverse complement strand
TGGGGGGGGCATGGCTATGACCCTGTTCCCAAACGTTAATTTTTTAGAATTCAATAAAACTTCATAAATTACAATAAACTAAAATTACTGCTCTCAGTGCCTTGTTGCCTCAGTGCCTCAAAAAGATGAAAAAACTACTACTTTACGCATTTTTATTGATAAGTACTTGCTTGTCAGCTCAATCCACAACTCAATCGCCTGAAGATTTTCTTAGTTTCAAGATGGGAGAACGCTTTTTAAGGCATCACCAAATTGTTAGTTACTACGAATATGTAGCCCGACAAAATCCTTCACAGGCGAAAATTATTCAATACGGCTCAACTAACGAAGGAAGACCCTTGATGGTAGCCATCGTGGCTTCTCCTGAGAACTTTGCTCAATTGGAAGAAATCAGAACAAATAACTTAAAGTCAATTGGATTGTTGGAGGGAAAACCTACCAAAAAACAACCTGCCATTGCTTGGTTAAGTTTCAACGTACACGGTAACGAGTCTTGTGGGTCAAATACTTCTCCATTTACCTTGTATGAGTTACTGAATCCATCAAATAGTCGTTCAAAAGCCATTTTATCCAATACAGTTGTTATTCTTGACCCTTGTATCAATCCTGATGGGTACGACAGATACGTCAATTTTTACAACCAAAAAGTAGGTGCGGTTTACAATCCAACACCTGCTGCCATTGAACATAATGAGCCTTGGCCTGGTGGAAGATTTAACCATTATTTATTTGATTTGAATCGGGACTGGGCTTGGCAAGTTCAAAAAGAATCACAGGAGAGAATGACTCTTTACCGTCAGTGGTTTCCACATTTACACGCTGATTTTCACGAGCAAGGCGTGGAGAATCCCTACTATTTTTCACCAGCAGCAAAACCATACCACGAAGATATTACGGCTTGGCAACGTGAATTTCAAAAGATTTTGGGGGATTATAACAAGCGTGATTTCGATAAAAATGGTTGGTTATATTTTTCAAAAGAGCGTTTTGACTTATTATATCCCTCGTATGGTGATACTTACCCAACTTACAACGGAGCATTTGGTATGACTTACGAACAAGGTGGGTCAGGGAGAGCAGGTTTAGGAATTACCAAAAGAGATGGCGACACGCTTACGCTAAAACAAAGGGTTGAACATCACCTAAGTACTTCTTTTGCGTGTATGGAAGCCATTTCAACCAACGCCGACAAAACCGTTACGGAGTTTATTAAATTCTTCGAGAATGCTCAAAAATCACCCGTTGGACAGTACAAATCTTTTATCATCAAAACTAAAGGTAATGAAAGTAGAGTAAGAGAGTTTTTGACATTCTTAGACCGTGAGAATTTTCAATACGGAACGGCAGGTAAAGCCATGATGGCATCAGGATTTAGTTATCATGACGATAAAAACGAGACGTTTTCCATTGATTCTGAGGATATTGTGATTAATTTGTTCCAACCACGTTCAACGTTTCTGAAAATATTATTAGAACCCAAAACGATGGTGGAGGATTCTCTAACTTATGATATTACATCTTGGTCGTTGCCGTATGCGTATGGTTTAAAGGCTTTTGCCGTGAAAGATAGAATAAATCCGACGGGAAAACCACAATTCACGATTGCTACTCCCAAAATTGAAAAACCTTATGCCTACATTGTGAAATGGCAAGCGTTTAGTGAATTGAAACTATTGACTTCTTTATTGAAAAAAGGAATTAAAGTGCGTTCATCCGCCAAAGCATTCGAGGTAGATGGGCAGTCGTTCAATGAAGGAACTTTGGTCATAACCAGAACTGGAAACGAAAGATTAGGCGATAATTTTGATAAAATTGTGAAAGCCGAAGCAGAGCGATTGCAAGTTAATTTATTCACTGCCACCACTGGCATGGTTACGAAAGGCTCGGATTTTGGTTCTGACAATGTTGGTTTCATCAAACCGCCTAAAATTGCGATTGTATCGGGTGAGGGTGTATCTCCAACGGGATTTGGGGCAACTTGGCATTTCTTCGATAAGCAAATTGAATATCCTGCCACCATTATTGGTGAAAGCTATTTTGGTAGTGTGGATTTATCAAAATTTGATGTTCTCATTCTGGCGGATGGTAGTTATGGTAAAATGTTAGACGACAAGGCTTTGGGTAAAGTTAAAGAATGGATTAGAGCAGGAGGGAGATTAGTGGCGGTACAAGGAGCATTGAATGCTTTGGCTGGTAAAGACGGTTTTGAACTAAAACACAAAGAAGAGGATAAAAAGAAAGAGTCGGACGCTGAAAAGTTAAAGATTTATGCCAATGCAGAGCGTGAATCAGTATCTGAAGAAACCCCTGGTAGTATTTACCGAGTGGTAATGGATAATACCAATCCTTTGGCATTCGGGTTTGAGAAAAACTATTTTAGTTTAGTCTTAGAATCTTCTGACTATCAATATCTCAGTAATGGGTGGAATGTTGGAGTTATCAAAGAAAAATCTTTAATTGCTGGATTTGCAGGAGCAAAAGCACAAGATAAATTAAAGAATTCGTTGATTTATGGTACGCAAGATATGGGTAGAGGACAAGTAATTTATTTAGCAAATGACCCTGTTTTCAGAGGTTTCTGGCAAAATGGTAAACTGCTATTTGGCAATGCTGTTTTCATTACTGGAAACTAATATCAATTTTAAAGATTTGATGCGTACTTTACGGAAGTCGTCGTCTTGAACGACGACTTCCGTTGGGACTCAGATACGCAGTATTCTTTTAAAATTGGTGTAAGTAGTGGTTATCCTTTCAATCAAAAAAGGCTTTTAGCAAAGCCGCTAAAAGCCTTTTTTATTAGAAGATTGTCTTGTCCTGAAATAGCGATACAAAAAAATCATCGTTATGGAAACAGAAACAAGTTATGTAAAGCGTAGTCAGCGAGATTACAGTTTGAGTTTTAAACTCCAAGTGGTTGGGGAAATTGAGCGAGGAGCAATATCAGTAAAATCTGCCCAACGTCAGTATGGGATTCAAGGTAATGCTACGGTGATTAATTGGTTGAGGAAATATGGTAACTTTGATTGGGAAAACAAAACGCCCTCTCATATGTCCAAGACCCCTGAACAAAAAATTATGGAGTTGGAAGCCAAGGTCAAACTTTTGGAGAAGCAAAAATCTTTTTTAGAGCATCAGGCTCAGGTTTCAGACAAGAAAGCAGTTATCTTCGATATGATGATTGATTTAGCCGAAAAGGAGTATCAGATTGAAATCCGAAAAAACTCATGTCCCGAACAATCGAAGCCTTCATACAACAAGAAAAGACAACCGTAGGGTTTGCCTGTCACTTGTTCGGGATTGATAGACAGGTATATTATCGAAGTATTGCCAGGCGAGTTCTCAAACAAGACAAAGCCCAGCAAGTGGTAGAACTGGTGCAAGATATTAGGTTATCCATGCCTCGAATTGGCACTAAGAAATTGTATCATATTTTGCTGGATAAACTTCGATTGTTGGAAGTGGGTAGAGATAAGTTTTTTGATATTCTTCGGGCAAATCATCTACTGATTCATCCTAAACGCCGTTATCATGTTACTACTAACTCGCATCATCGTTTTAGAAAGCACCCAAATTTAGTGCTTTCGATGGAAGTGAACAGACCTAATCAAGTCTGGGTGGCTGATATTACGTACATCGGGAAACGGGATAAGCCATGTTATTTGAGCCTGATAACTGATGCTTATTCCAAGAAAATAATGGGGTATTTTGTGGCAGATAATCTTAATGCTGAGAGTAGCGTCATGGCTCTGAAAGTGGCAATCAAGCAAAGAACTCAGAAGGATTTGCCCTTAATTCATCATTCGGACAGAGGTCTGCAATACTGTGCTGACCAATATCAAAAAGTGCTTACAAAACATGAAATTTTATGCAGCATGACGCAAAATTCTGACCCTTATCAGAATGCGGTAGCCGAGAGAATCAATGGAATCTTCAAACAAGAATTCAGTATTGACAAGTACGAACAAAGTCTGGAAAATATGAAAATAATTGTGCAAGAAGCCGTTGAAATTTACAATGAAAAAAGACCCCATTTTTCTAATTACTTACGGACTCCTAACCAAATGCATCAACAGAATAAACTCAAAATCAGAACGTATAAAACAAAAAACAGTAGTAGCAAAAATGCTACTACCGCCTAAATTTAGTAATTTTATTTCTCACAAATCCTGTATCAATTTTTCAGGACGGGACAGATGTTTAAAAATTTTATTTGGTTTTCATCAGAATAACAAAATATTC
Organism: Arcicella sp.; assembly: GCA_025454855.1. Taxonomy (GTDB): domain Bacteria; phylum Bacteroidota; class Bacteroidia; order Cytophagales; family Spirosomataceae; genus Arcicella. Next base: position 2,645 of record JALONS010000231.1, on the reverse strand, counting down.
ATTCACTACTCCTTACTTTTCTTGTCTTGATACAAGAAAAGTAACAAAAGAAAATCAAGAAATTCCGAAACTCGCCTACGGCTCAAACAGCGGAATTTTAAAAATAGCTTACGCATAATTTTTTTTAAATACTTGATAATCAATTATTTGCAAAATTTAAACATGTTCTTATTTTAAAACGTATTTGAAAGCCGTTCCTGTGAGAATATACCCCGAAGTTTTCTGTGTTGAGAATACTTTGTAGTTTATATTCATTAGTCCACTTGCTCCTAAATCTTGAGCTTGGGCAACCATTCTGTCTAACAAAGCCTTTTTCTGTTGTTGGTCGTTGCCCCTTTTGAGCATCGTACCTTTGTAATCTTGATTAGGCTGAATGGGAGTTTCGTCCGAAATAGTCAATTTTTCAATTTCCTGTACGGCTGTTTGAGGCTTTTCATCACCAATCAATACTTCAATTGGATATTTTTCGGGGATTTGAAAACCTAAACCTGGTCGCTGTTCGTAACCTCCTGTTTGGTAATTGGGTTGATAATAAGAAGTTGTTTGTAAGTTTTTAGAAGATTTACACCCAATCTGAACACTCAATATTACTAAACAAAAGATTCCTAAAAAGATATTTGTACTTAACTTTGAGCTATTCTTTACGCTCCTACACTGTTTCTGAATCATAGATTAATACCTTTTCCCAAAGGTGTTTACATTCTTCCACAAATTTAACGTGTAGCGGATGCACTTGGTATATATCGTGTCCAGCTTCATCGTTAAAAATTGTTAATTCGCAATAATCGTAGCTGCGGTCGATAACTGGGCGGTCAGTTGCCGCAGGTTTACCCACATTAAAAGTTACCAACGATTCAATCGCTCCTAATGATTTTACGCCATAAACAAATTGTTGATGTTCTGCTTCGGTAAGGTCTTTTCTTAACCAAAAATTCACTACGTGAACAAACATATTTTTAAATTTTAAATGAAAATTGAAAGGTACTAAGGTCAAAAATTACAAATTATCTTTAGCCAAAATAGTTTGCATTCTTTCTCCTAACTCATCGGATGCTTTCATGAGTGGCATTCTAACATCAGATGAACATAAATTTTTGATTTCCATGATTTTTTTCACGCCCACAGGATTTCCTTCTTCGTATAAAAGTGGGTCGATGGCTAAGAAGTCACCCAAAATATTTCTGGCTTTTAGGAAATCACCATCCAAAGCAGCATGAATCATCGTTGTGAATTTAGCAGGCACAGCGTTGGCAATCACCGACATAACCCCCACACCTCCACAAGCAATAATGGGTACAGCTTGTACATCATCTCCCGAAATAAGCAAAAAGTCTTCGGGTTTGTCTTTGTAAATTTCCATGCACTGTTCAATAATGCAAGATGCCTCTTTAATACCGATAATATTGGGATGTTCTGCCAGTGTTAGGGTCGTTGAGGATGACATATTTATACCCGAACGTCCCGGAATATTGTACATGATTACTGGAACTGGACAAGCATCGGCAATGGCTGAATAATGAGCAATCACTCCTCTTGCCCCCGGTTTATTGTAATACGGACAAACGGATAAAATAGCATCAATTCCTTGAAAATCAGTTTCTTTTATATAGTCTATGACTTCGGGTGTATTGTTGCCACCCACGCCGTAAACGATTGGAAGATTTTTATAGTTATTTTCCTTAATAAACTCTAAAATTGCCTTTTTCTCTGTCTTTGAAGTAGTGGCCGACTCACCAGTTGTGCCTTGTACTACTAAATAATCAACGCCACCTTCGGTAACGTGTTGGATTAAGGTTTTTAATCCTTGAAAATCAATTTGCCCGTCCGCTAACATTGGGGTAATTAACGCTGGGGCAACTCCGTGAAATTTTGGTCTCATTTGAATTATACTACCACGACTCTCCAGCATCGTAAATGTGGTTATAGAAAATACGATTCTGGAGCATCGTAGTATGTTTTATAACATTTTTAAAAACTCATCTTCTGAAATAATAGAAACACCCAATTTTTGAGCTTTTTCTAATTTAGAAGGTCCAGCTTCGTTTCCAGCGATTAAAAAATTCAATTTACCAGAAACGCCGCTCAATACTTTTCCACCGTTGGCTTCGATTTTTATTTTTAAATCGTCACGTTCAAAGTTTTGAAAAGTTCCCGAAATTACGAAAGTTTTCCCTGCTAAACTGTCTCCTTCTGTAACTATTTCAACCTTCTCATGTGTAAATTGTAGTCCTGCTGCTTTGAGTCGAGTAATATACGCTTGATTATCAGTGTCTTGGAAGAAATTTACTACGCTTTGGGCTATTCTTTCGCCAATTTCTGGCACTTGCAATAATTCTTCTTGGGTGGCTTTCGCAAGATTGTCAATATCGTTGAAATAATCAGCTAATTTTTCCGCCACAGTTGCCCCCACAAAACGGATTCCAATGCCGAATAAAACCTGCTTGAAAGGAATTTGCTTTGACTTTTCAACTCCACTAAGAATATTTTGAATGGATTTTTCTTTGAAACCTTCTAAACCTCCTAAATCTTCCTGTTTTAAATCGTACAAATCTGCTGGAGTATTTACCAAACCTTTTTGATAGAATAAATCAATGGTTTCAGTACCTAAATTTTCGATATTCAGGGCTTTTCTTTGAATAAAATGC
>JALONS010000230.1 GCA_025454855.1 Arcicella sp. | reverse complement strand
CAAAAACGCTTCCTGAAAGTGCCGTTATAAGGAAAGGAGATGGTGGATTTATTTTTGTACAAATTCAAGAAAATACATTTGAGCAAATTCCTGTAAAATTAGGTGTCAGCGAAAGAGGAAACGTAGAGGTTTTTCCCGAGAAGATTCTTAATACTACAAAAATTGTAAAATCAGGCACATCCATTCTTCACGCAGTATTGAATGGTGGCGAAGAGGAATAGTTTTTTGGTTTTGCAAAACTTCTCCAACTTACGTAAATTTGGTAAAGAAACATCCAAAATAATTAAAACTATACCAATAATATTTTATTGGAGCAAGACAACCTTGTACAGAGAAGGAATAAGGGAAGGCAAACAAAAAGCAAAAGAAATCATTGCCATTGAACTTTATAAAAGGGGTTTAGATTTATTGCAAATCAGTAAAGCAACAGATTTGACAGTTGATAGATTAAGGAAAATATTGAAATAATTTCTTACAATTGAAATATACTTTATAGCCTTCCAAGCAGTATTGGAGGGCTTTTTTATACAAAAATCATGGAAAATCAACAACGTTGTGCATGGGTCACTGACGACCAAATTTATATGGATTATCACGACAACGAGTGGGGCAAACCACTTTATGATGATAATAAATTATTCGAGTTCTTGATTTTAGAGGGCTTCCAAGCAGGACTGAGTTGGCTTACTATTCTGAGAAAAAGAGAGAACTTTAGAAAGGCATTTGACGATTTCGATGCCTTAAAAATTGTTAAATACGATACCCAAAAGGTAGAAGATTTGATGCAAAATACGGGTATCATTCGGAATCGTTTGAAAATACAAGGAACTATCATTAATGCACAATTATTTCTTGAAATTCAACGAGAATACGGTAGTTTTAAAGATTATATTTGGCAGTTTGTGGATGGACAAGTGCTTGTAAATCAGTGGAATAATCATCGAGAAGTCCCAGCCAGTACTTCTGTTTCAGATGCCATGAGTAAAGATTTAAAAAAGCGTGGTTTTAAATTTGTGGGTACTACTATTTGTTACGCTTTTATGCAGGCTACGGGTATGGTAAACGACCATACTATAAATTGTGTGTGCTATAACGGGTAATTAACCCCAAAAATTACATCTTCTTTTGTAACTTTGTCAAAATTTGAAGAAAGTTTCTGTATAACAACAATTGAATGAACCCACGTATCGTCATTATTCCTACTTACAACGAAATTGAAAATATCGAAGCTATCGTTCGTAAAGTTATGAGCCTTGAACCCGTTTTTGACTTATTGATTGTGGACGACGGCTCGCCAGATGGTACGGGTCAGAAAGTAAAAGATTTGCAAACCGAATTTGGTACAAATCGTTTACACTTACAGGAACGTAAAGGTAAATTAGGCTTAGGAACTGCCTATATTCATGGGTTTAAATATGCCCTTAATTTAGGTTATGAGTATATTTTTGAAATGGATGCCGACTTTTCGCACAATCCCGATGATTTAGTAAGATTATACGATGCCTGTGCTACACAAGGAGCTGATTTAGCCATTGGTTCAAGATACATTCACGGTGTAAATGTGGTAAATTGGCCCATGAGCAGAGTATTGATGTCTTATTTTGCGGGTTATTATGTACGCTTTATTACGGGTATTCCCGTGATGGACGTAACGGCAGGATTTAAGTGTTACACAGCTAAAGTGTTGAAAACCATTAATTTAGATACTATTAAATTTGTGGGTTATGCTTTTCAGGTAGAGATGAAATTTACTACTTGGAAATACGGTTTTAAGATTCAAGAAGTTCCCATTATTTTTACTGACCGCACTCACGGACAGTCCAAAATGTCCGCCAATATCTTCCGTGAAGCCATTCTGGGGGTAATTCAGATGAAATGGAATAGTTTTTTCAAAAAATATCAGAGAGGAGTTTGAGTAAAAGAGATTTTGGCGTGTAGTAAAAGAAATTTTTGATAAAATGAGAATCTTCTCTACCCCCTAAACCCGATTAACCCAAAACCCCTTAACGATGACCTACGAACACGTCAAAGCTATTCACATTATTTTTGTAACCAGTTGGTTTGCAGGGCTTTTCTACTTGCCCCGTTTGTTTGTGTATCACGTAGAGGCGAATGAAAAACCTTCCGTAGAGCGTGATATTCTTCAGAAAGAATACAAACGAATGCAAAAGATTTTGTTTAACGCCATCATGGTTCCTGCCATGTGGCTAACGCTTATTTCGGGCATTACGATGATTTACTGGGCTTGGTGGGACGCTTTTGCTGCTCATAGCTGGCTGCATCTAAAACTGACTTTTGTGGTTGGGTTGTTAGTGTATCACTTTTATTGTCGGCAATTAATTTTTGAATTACGTCGTGACAAATTTCGTTTTACAGGTTTCCAATTGAGAATGTACAACGAAATTGCTACTATTTTTCTCTTCGCCATCGTATTTTTAGTGGTGCTTAAAAATACAGTAGATTGGATATGGGGAATTGTTGGATTACTGATTTTTGCGGTGATGATTATGTCGGCGGTAAAAATTGTAAAAAATATTCGGGAGAAGAATAAATAATGAAGTTTACCCTCAATTTATGAAAATTCTAATTATTGAAGATGAATTTATTTTAGCCTCCGAACTCTGCGAAACTCTTGAATCAGAGGGGTACGAAGTACCTTTTATAGCCGATAACGGACAGGAAGCCTTAGACTTTTTCAAAGATAATAACGTTGATTTAGTACTCTGTGATATTAATATTAATGGTGATTGGGATGGTATAGAAACCGTTACTCGCTTAATTGCTACCAAACAAGTTCCAGTCATTTATCTCACCGCTTTTACCGATAATGAAACCCTTGAAAGAGCCAAACAAACCTTTCCTGCGGCTTACATTCCCAAACCGTATCATATCACTAACCTCAGAATGGCAATTGAATTGGCAATCAATAATTTTGCCGTCAAGTTTCAGCCTAATATTAAATTACTGAAAGACGATAAGTCAGAATTGCAGCAAAAAGAAATGTTTTTACAAGTAAACGATGATATTTTCATTAAGCAAAACTATCAATTCGTGAAATTTCCACTCAACGAGATTCTCTATCTCGAAGCCGACAATATTTACACCAATATTCTTACCCTCCACAGAAAATACGCCATCCGTTTGCCCATTGGCAACGTACACGAACGCCTCCCCATGAAAAATTTAGTGCGAGTTCACCGTTCTTTTGTCGTGAATATCAACCGAATAGATTCTTTCAACGATTATGAAATAACCATACAAGGACACAAAGTTCCGATTAGCCGTACCTACAAAGATGAATTCATGAAGCATTTTATGTTTCGATAAACGAAATTTAAGCGGCTGTTTTAGGAATGATAAGCTCAAAATACGTTCCGTTCTGATGTTCAAATCGGTACTGTCCTTTTAATTGTTTAGACAGCCCTTTTATGAGTTTTTGCCCGAAAGAATTAGGGTTTTTGTTCATCGTTTTTTCATCAATTCCAATGCCGTTATCACTCACTTCAAGCGTAATATTTTGTTGATTTTTGAGGTGAATATTTAATTGTGGATTATGGATTCCTTCATAAGCATATTTAAAAGAATTGGTGATTAACTCATTGACAATCAGTCCCATAGATATAGCTAAGTCCACGTCTAAATTGGGATTGTCCACTTCTACATTCAACTCAAAATTATCAGGAGAATATCCATACGCCTGCATGAGACTCTCGGCAAGTTCTGTAAAATAGTCTCTAATATTTACCGTTGAAACATCATCAGTTTTATAAAGTTTTTGATGAATCAATGACATTGCCTGAACCCGCATTTGCCCTTCTCGAACTGCTTTTGCCGCATTTTTATCCTCCAAGCGGTTAGATTGCATACTCAATAAGCTGGAGACAATTGCCAAATTATTCTTTACTCGATGGTGCAACTCCTTCATTAACTGGGTTAATTGCATTGATTGCTCCTCAATTTTGAGCTTATTCTGGTTGAGTTTACGGTACAAATAAATACTCCAAATCAACGAAGCTAACAGAACAGTCAAGCTCAGAATAGCCCAAACAAGCTGTTTTTTCTGTAAGTGGTTTTGGTCGTCTAATTTCTTAATTTGAGATTCTTTCTGAACCGTCTCGAATTGTGTTTGGAGAGTTGCCACGGTTTTTCGGGCATTCTGATTGGTAAGCGTATCGTACAACACACGCCATTGTTGTTGGGTTTGGTACGCTAAAGCTATTTTTCCCTGAGTATCATAAATTTTCCGAAGTAAATCGGTCATTTCTACTCTTAAATCTAATGATTGGTACTGTCTTTCAGCTAATTGTAGGCTCGCTTTTACATTCTTTTCCGCTTCAACAAGATTCTTCTTTTCGTATAAAAGCGATGCCATTTTACCCAATGCGGCAGCTTCGGCGTATCCATTGTAAGTTTTATTATTACGATAATACGTGATGGCATCTTGGATAAGAGGAAGTGCTTTATCGAATTGACGCATTTTTTGGTAAACGCCCGCTTTGTCGAGTAATGAGTTATGATAAGCTAAATCCAATCCTTGTTTTTGGCATATTATACCCCCTTTTTTTAAGTAATCCAAAGCCAGCTCAAAGTGGTTATATTGAAAGCCCTCGATAGCCCCAATACTGATGTAGGAATAGGCTTCGTATTCGGGATAATTGTGTTTTTGAGATAATTCTAAACACAGCCTAAAATACTTTAAAGCCGAGGTAAAATCTTTCTTTTCATCCAATACCTGAGCAATTTTATTGACTGCTTTGATTTGCCTTTGGTGTAGGTGCAAAGACTCAAAAATTTGATACGCTTCCTGCAAGTGTTTTATCGCTTCGGTGTGTTGTTCTATCACTTGCTCCTCGCATCCCAGTCGATAAAGGCACGTGCCAATGCGTTTTTTATCGCCTAATTTTTGAGCAATTTTAAGAGCCTCTTTTTGGCTCTGTAAACTCAAATTTTTATCTACAAATTCCATGTCTCTTCCCAAGTTCGATAGACTATCACATCTGACGCTATCTATGGGAATCTTCAAGAATTTTTGGAAGGTACTTTCTGAATTTTGGGCGGAAATGTAAGTACTGGAAAAAAAGAAGATGTAAAAAATCTTTTGAAACATATTCTGGAGTGTTTACTTCTCGAAAGTACTAAATAATGAAGAAAATATACGAAGTTCTGGGGTCTAAAATGTTATGTGATGGTAAATCTCAATAAAAATCCCCCTAAAATTCGTTTTAGAGGGATTTTTTGTAATGAATTGGTATCAAATAATCAATTCAATAACAACTGAATATCTTCTGTTTTACGTTGCGTTTTTGATGTTCCTAAAATTGCCCGAACTGCCTCAGCGATTCCTTCGGGGTCAAAACCACATTCTCGGTGAAGTTCAATTTGTTCACCGTGTTCTACTACTCTGTCGGGAATCCCTAAACGTTTTATTTGGGCTGAATAGTCGTTATCCAACATAAACTCTGCTACTGCCGAACCAAATCCACCCTGAATACAACCATCTTCTACGGTAATTACTTTATCATAATTTTGGAAGATTTCATGTAGCATTGTTTCGTCTAAAGGTTTTACAAACCGCATATCATAATGGGCTGGATTGATGCCTTCTTTTTCTAACATTTCGCAGGCAGTTACCGCATAATTTCCAATGTGTCCGAGCGTCAGGATAGCTACCTTTTCACCATCTTTTATCTTTCTTCCTTGCCCAATTTCCATCTTCTCAAAGGGCGTTCTCCAGTTTGGCATTACACCTTCTCCCCGTGGGTAACGAATGGATATACAGCTTTTTAAGTCTTTAAAATCATCTTGTGACACCGTAAACATGATGTCTCGAAGTTCTTTTTCATTCATCGGAGCAAAGACAATCATATTCGGAATACAACGCATATACGCAAGGTCATAAGCTCCGTGATGGGTAGGACCATCCGCTCCCGCAAAACCAGCACGGTCGAGACAGAAAATCACGGGTAGTTCTTGGATGGCTACATCATGCACTACTTGGTCGTAGGCACGTTGCATGAAAGACGAATAAATATTACAGAAAACCGTTAAGCCTTGCGTTGCCATTCCCGCCGAGAAAGTTACAGCGTGTTGTTCGGCAATACCCACATCAAAAGCACGGTGGGGCATGGCTTTCATCATAATATTCAATGAACTTCCCGAAGGCATTGCGGGCGTAACGCCCATAATTTTGGAATTTTGTTCGGCTAATTCTACGATGGTATGCCCAAAAACATCCTGATATTTAGGTGGTTGGGGCGTGGTATAAACTTTCTTTTTGATTTCGCCCGTAATTTTATCAAATTTACCAGGAGCGTGCCACAGCGTTTGGTCTTTTTCGGCAAGTGCATAGCCTTTACCTTTGGTAGTGATGCAGTGTAGAATTTTGGGCCCAGGAATGTCCTTTAAATCATTCAAAACGGTTACTAAATATTCTACGTCGTGTCCGTCTATGGGTCCAAAGTATCTTAAATTCAACGATTCAAAAAGGTTACTTTGTTTTAAAAGTGTTGCTTTGAGTCCGTTTTCAATTTTAGAGACAATATCTTGGGCTGATTTTCCAAATTTTGACATTTTGCCTAACAGATTCCAAACCTCATCTTTCACACGGTTGTAAGTATGCGAAGTAGTAATATCTGTCAAATATTCTTTCAAAGCACCCACGTTGGGGTCAATAGCCATGCAATTATCATTCAGAATGATAATCATGTTATTGGGAATATCCCCTGCGTGATTCATCGCTTCAAAAGCCATGCCTGCTGTCATTGAACCATCGCCAATTACGGCTACGTGCTGACGGTTTTTTTGTCCTTGATATTGTGCCGCTACTGACATCCCCAATGCCGCCGAAATAGAGGTAGAAGAATGCCCTACACCAAAGGCATCGTATTTACTTTCTTTTCTTTT
>JALONS010000229.1 GCA_025454855.1 Arcicella sp. | reverse complement strand
ATCAAAGACGTAAAAGTAAATTATGTAGTAGCCGATAGATTTGATTTAGAATTTGACCGAAAAATAAGCAAAGAATTTATAGTAAGAGTAGATAGTACTTCTATTCCTCTGAAAGAGCGTTACGTTATTTCGAGTTTAATCAACGTAAATCCCCGAAAAGTGGTACTTGAAGGTCCAGAATCTACGCTGGAAAATATGGGTAATACCATTCATGTTAAAGTACCAGGCAAGCGATTACAGGATAATTTTGATGATGAAATAAAACTGCCCATTCCTCCAAATTCTCTAATAAAACCCAATAAAGACCGTGTGGCAGTGAGTTTTGAGGTTTCGGAGTTATTGAAGTAAGTTTATAGATGTCAGATGGTAGATTATAGATGTCAGATGATAGATTATAGATGTCAGATGATAGATTATAGATGTCAGATGATAGATTATAGATGTCAGATGATAGATTATAGATGTCAGATTATAGATGTCAGATGATAGATGATAGATGATAGATGTCAGATGATAGATGTCAGATGATAGATGTCAGATGATAGATGATAGATGTCAGATGATAGATTATAGATGTCAGATGATAGATTATAGATGATAGATTATAGATGATAGATTATAGATTATAGATTATAGATTATAGATTATAGATGATAGATTATAGATGATAGATTATAGATGATAGATTATAGATTATAGATTATAGATTATAGATGATAGATTATAGATGATAGATTATAGAGGTTAGATTTAAGAGATACTCTATCCTCTAATTCCTACTATCTGTTCTCTATTCTCTATAATCTGTTCTCTATCCTCCAATCTCTACTATCTATTCTCTATCCTTTAAACTCTATCCTCTCTTCTCTAAAATCTAATGTAATTATGCAAAAAGTTATCGGAATTACGGGTGGAATTGGCTCTGGGAAAAGTTTAATTTGTAAAGTTTTTTCCATTTTAGAAATTCCCGTTTATGATGCCGACTCAAGAGCAAAAGCCTTGATGAATCATGATTTAGTTTTGAAGGAGTCTATCCAAAATCTTTTGGGAAAACAAGCCTATACACCTACTGGCGAGTACAATCGGGCGTGGGTAGCTTCACAAGTATTTAACAATCCTGAATTATTGAAACGACTTAATGCCCTTGTGCATCCTCGAGTACGGCAAGACTCCCAATCGTGGGTGCAGCATAATTTTAAAGCCCCTTTCTTATTATACGAAGCCGCCCTCATGAAAGCCGCAGGGGATGGTAATTTCTTTGATAAGGTAATAATGGTAAATGCACCTGTTGAACTCAGGATAAAAAGAGTACAGATGAGAGACAATCGAACAGAGCAAGAAATAAGGGATATTATGGCTCGTCAGATTTCAGACGAAGAACGTTTCAAAATTGCAGATTATGTTATCGAAAATGATGAAAAGCATTCTGTATTAGAGCAGGTATTAAATTTGTATTTAGAGATTAATAGAGTGAGTACATAAACAAAAAGGCTTCTGGATTCCTGCAAAAGCCTTTTTGTTTATGTACTCACTCTATTACGCATGAATCGCACGATTTTCAGTTGCCGCTAAACAGGCTTCTTTCATCGCTTCTGTATAGGTTGGATGTGCGTGTGACATACGTGCTACGTCTTCGGCACTGGCTCGGTATTCCATTGCTACCACTGCCTCCGCAATCATATCCGCTGCCCTTGCACCAATGATGTGTACGCCCAAAATTTCGTCAGTTGTTTTATCAGCTAATACTTTCACTAAGCCATCTGTATCCATTGAAGCCGTGGCACGTCCTAAGGCTTTGAATGGGAATGAACCCGCTTTATATGCTACGCCAGCCGTTTTTAGTTCCTCTTCGGTTTTACCAACTGATGCCACTTCGGGCCATGTATAAACAACTCCTGGAATCAAATTATAGTTAATATGCGGTTTTTGTCCTGCAATGGTCTCTGCCACAAATACGCCTTCTTCTTCTGCTTTGTGTGCTAACATGGCTCCCCGAATTACATCTCCGATGGCATAAATATTCGGTACAGAAGTTTGTAAAGTATGTTCATCCACGGTGATTTTACCTCTATCGGTGGCTAAACCAACGGCTTCTAAATTTAAGCCTTCCGTAAATGGGCGACGACCAATACACACTAAAACATAATCACCAGTTAAGGTCACTTGTTCTTCTTTGGCATTAACAGCGGTTACAGTTACATCATCACCATTATTGACTACGTTTGTTACTTTATGTTGGAAGAAAAATTCTGCTCCAACTTCTTTTTTCAGGCTTTTTTGCAGTTCTTTTCCCATTGATTTATCCATCGTTGGAATCATCGAATCAGCAAATTCTACGAAGCTAACTTTTGCCCCTAATCTACCATAAACAGAGCCTAATTCAGCTCCAATAACGCCCGCACCAATCACGATGAGGTGTTTGGGTACTTCCAGTAAATTCAATGCCTCTGTGGAAGTAATAACTCTTTTTTTATCAACGGGAATAAAAGGCAAAACAGTCGGTTTTGAACCCGTGGCAATGATAACATTTTTAGTAGTCAAATCCTCTGATGTTCCATCGGCTTTGGTCACTTTAACCGTGTTTTTATCCACGAAAGACCCCAAACCGTTGTAGGTAGTGATTTTATTTTTTTTCATCAAGAACGTAATTCCATCGTTCATTTTCTTGACTACCCCTGCCTTACGACCAATCATTTGCTCCATGTTGATTTTAGGAGCAGGTATTTCAATACCATGCTCGGCAAAAGAATGAGAAGCATTAAAGAAGTGTTCAGAAGAATCTAAAAGTGCTTTTGACGGAATACAACCCACATTTAAGCAAGTTCCCCCCAAAACACTATATTTTTCGATAAGGGCAGTTTTCATACCCAACTGAGCCGAACGAATGGCGGCAACATATCCACCCGGTCCCGAACCGATTACTATTACGTCGTATTGCATATTTAAGTATTATGTATCAGGTACTAAGAGACTGTCAGAAAAGTACCATGTATTAAGTATGAAGTCTCGAGTATTTTAAGTAAAATTATTGTGTCCTTAATTATATGAATTTCTCTTAGGACTTAACACTTGAGTCTTTTCGACAATCTTATCTATTAATTATTCTCTATAATCTATTTTATCCTCTATCAACAATTTCATTTTCCCCGTCTCCGTCAATATCAAAGCCAATTCTACGGAATTCACTGTGAGATTTTAATGAACCAATTTTTTTAAAAATAAATGACACCTGAACGGTAGCTCCACCAGAATTAATGGATGTGGTATTGACCAACTCCCAACCCTCAGCTCCGAACTGAGCCAACATATTGTTTACTTCCTTGGCATCAAGTCCAAATTTTCCTTTGCCATTAGCATCAAAAAGCATTGGATTTAGGTCAGCTATCACCGTGAGGTAATCCCATTTAATTTGATTCATTATTCTACTTTGGGGTTATGAAATCGTTATTTCTGATTTTACAAAGTCGATACAAATTTTATGATTCTGAAAGAAATCTAAGCCTAACATACCGTCATATTCAGGAATGATACCTTCTGACAAAAAATCATAAGTGGCAAATTTGAAATTTACTTTGTGAATTCCTAAACTAATGAAAGAATCTACATTTACCCAATTAGCGTTGATAATACCACTTGCTGTCTCAAATATCAGTTCTTCTCCCGTGTTAGTCAAATTGTAGCCAATATCAGACATCAAGAGGATATTGTGGTCAATTATTGTATTGGTAGCCCCAGTATCCAATAACAGATTTAATTTATACCCATTTACGTATGCTTTTACTACTATTGCCCCTATTTTAGGAAGTAAAGTAAATTTAAAAGTTTTCACAGTAAATACCTTTTTTGTGGAAAAGAACCTGTGAAAATAGTAGTTGCAGAATGATACTTTTCTCGCCAATTCACTCTCTTCTTAACCAATTCATGTTTATTTTTATCATGAATAATAACTATGGCAGAAATAACACTCAAATCGTCATCAGTGTAAATAGGATTACCTAATAATACCCATTCATCTGGAAACAATCTTTTTATTTCTTCAAAACTCAAAACTTGATTTTCCATATTTTATGTATTAAGTATTAGGTATAAAAGAAAATATCACTTCATCATCAACTTAATACCTAATACATTGTACTTAATACTTTCTAAACATCCAATAACAAACGAGTTGGGTCTTCCAATAACTGTTTTACTCTTACCAAGAATGAAACAGATTCTTTCCCATCAATAATTCTATGGTCGTATGAAAGAGCAACGTACATAATCGGACGAACGACAATTTGTCCATCAACTACTACGGCACGCTCAACAATATTGTGCATACCCAAGATGGCTACTTGCGGAGCATTGATGATTGGCGTTGATAACATAGAGCCAAATACACCACCGTTTGTGATAGTGAACGTACCTCCAGTCATTTCGTCAAGGGTTAGTTTGTTATCTCTTGCTTTCAAGGCTAAACGCATCACTTCTGATTCGATGCCTGCTAAAGAAAGATTTTCAGCATTACGAATTACGGGTACAACCAAGCCTTTCGGAGCTGATACTGCAATGGAAACATCACAATAATTATTATAAACGATTTCCTCACCATCAATTGAGGCATTTACCGCAGGGAATTCTTTTAAAGCAACGCAAACAGCTTTCGTGAAGAACGACATAAAGCCTAAGCCAACACCGTGTTTCTCTTTGAATTTATCTTTGTATTTTCCACGTAAATCCATGATTGGCTTCATATCAACTTCATTGAAAGTTGTGAGCATTGCCGTTTCATTTTTTACTTGTACCAAACGACGAGCCACCGTTTTACGTAGAGAAGTCATTTTTTCTCTGCGTTGAGAACGAGCATCAGATTTCGGAGTTTGGACGGCAGCCGCTGCTGGTGCAGATTGCGAAGTTGTTGAAGGAGTAACTGTTACAGGACTGCTAACTGGTAACTGTTTACTGCTAACGGACTGTGCATCTTCTTTTGTGATACGTCCGCCTACACCAGTTCCTTGAACAGTAACTGGGTCGATACCTTTTTCTGCCAACACTTTTGCTGCCGCAGGAGACGCATGACCAGCGGCATAATTGCCTGACTGAGCAGGGGTAGTTGCTTGTGGTGCAGACTGTACTGGAGCAGGAGTACTGGGTTGTGCAGAACCTGCACCCACGGTAATCGTTGCTACTACCGCACCAATGGGTAATGTTGTACCTTCTGCTGCAACAATATGCAATGTACCAGCTGCTTCAGCAGGGAGTTCAAATGTTGCTTTATCTGATTCTAATTCACATAAAACTTCATCCATTTTCACAGAATCGCCTTCTTTTTTACTCCAAGTAGAAATGGTTACCTCGGTAATGGATTCCCCAACCGCTGGCACTTTAATTTCAATAACTTGTTGGCTTTCAGCTTTTGGTGCTTGGCTTTCGGAAACTGGAGTTGCTTCTACTGACTGACTAACTGCTGCTGGCTGACTGCTGACTGCTGAAGAACCAGCGGTTTCAATAATACAAATAACTGCACCGATTGGTAATGTTTCGCCTTCTTTCGCAACGATTTTTAGTACGCCTTCTGCTTCGGCAGGGAGTTCAAAAGTAGCTTTGTCTGATTCTAACTCGCACAAAACTTCGTCCATTTTTACTACATCACCGTCTTTTTTATTCCAAGTTGCGATGGTTACTTCGGTTATTGATTCGCCTACTGGCGGAACTTTCATTTCAATTGCCATATCTCGATTTCGGATTGTTTTATCCTTTGTAATGTATTGTTCTTAAATATTAGTCTAAATATGTGTTGATAATCATTTGCCAAACCCCCAATAATTGAGAGAGATTCGAGAGGTTATATCGGTCTTTATCAATATAAACAGTATCATCTTTCAGATACAAGAAAACCCATTCGTAACCATTCGTGCATACACCATACAGATTTACGTAAGGAATATTTCTTTTTTGATTAAAAATCCTTGCTCCGAGTAATTGTGCGGCATTTTGGGATAATGATTTTGGATTGTCAATATCTCCTTTTTTTGCCTCACAAACATCAATCAGCGGTGCTGTCAATTCTATTGAACCTGGGGATTTTGCAAAAATAAAATCACATTCGCCATTTAGTCCTTTTGAACGTTCTGCATCAAGGTTTTCACCCGAAAATAACTCAATTACTTCTTTATTTCTATTTCTTACTTCTCTCAAAACTGGTAAAACGATAGCTTCTGAAACTGCTTTCTCGGTTGTGAGAGGCATTTCTCGGGCATTTTCCAATGAAGTAATTAAAAAGTCGGTTGGCTTGATTAATTCAATGGGTTCGTTAAATAATTTTGTCGTTTTCTGAGAAATTCCAAACTGTTCTTTCAAATCAGAAAATCGGAAGTTTTTGTAAGACATGATTCTTTAATTTGAGAATGTATTAATTTGAAAATTTGGTAATGTGCCAATTTGAAAATGAACTAATTAGGGAAGTTATGTCATACATCTAAACACATTTTCAAATTGAAAATCACGCAAAAGCTCGGTCAATTAATTCTGCTTGTTCAATGTTATGAACTTTTAAGAAACCTGTTGCTGGTGAAGCAGATTTTTTACGAGCTACCAAACCTTCAAATGGTTTCCAACCAAATTCACGGATAATGAACGACCAGTAACCCATATTTTCAGGCTCTTCTTGTACCCAATATACTTTTGCTTTGGGGTATTTATCCAACTCAGCTTGCACTTTCGTTGCTGGGAATGGGTGTAATTGCTCTACACGAATAATGGCTACATCAGTGCGATTTTCTTTCTCTTGTCTTTCCAACAAATCAAAATAAACCTTACCTGTACACAACAATACCTTTTTTACTTTTTTGGTCTCCGCAAAATTGTCACCGTAAACTTCTTGGAATGAGCCATCAATAAATTCAGCGATGGGTGACATTACTTTTGGATGACGGAACAATGA
>JALONS010000228.1 GCA_025454855.1 Arcicella sp. | reverse complement strand
TTAGAAAATTCGGGCATAGCAGTGGATGATTCCATTATCGTTCATGGAAACTACAATCTGCAAAAAATCATAGAACTGACCAACTATTTATTTGAATTAAATAATCCCCCCGATGGTTTAGTGGTGGTGAGTGACAGATTGGCGGTTAGTGCCATAAAAGCACTGAAAGCCAAAAATATTAGAATTCCAGAGGACGTGGCTATTGTTAGTTTCAATGATGAACCCGTTTGTACCATCGTAACTCCTACTCTCACAAGCGTAGCACAGCCTACTTTAGAAATGGGTAAAATGGCTATGTCATTACTAATCAGTCAAATAGAGAATCCAGCCGCCCAACCCAAAGCTGAGGTAATGATTTTTAAAACTGAATTAAAAATCAGAGAATCTTCTATGCGAGTCAATAAGATTTAATCAAACACTTCAATATTTCACTTCATCTTACCATTCATTCCTTATGAAACAATTATTACTACTAATGATATGTGTGATAATGAGTTTTTCTTTATCCGCACAAAAAAAGAAAAGAACACGAAGAACCCTTCCCGAAATTATTACGCAAATTCCCAAAAAGACATTAAATCATGATGTGTATGATTCATGGAAGGAAATTCCCGACCGTATGATTACCAATGATGGAAGTACGGTTATTTATACCGTAAATCCCCAAGAAGGAGATGGGAAGGTTTTTGTGCATTCTTTGAAAAGTACAAAAAAGGATTCGGTGAATAGAGCAGCGGATATACAACTGACTGACGATTCAGAATTTGCCATTTTCAAGATTAAACCACCGTTGGAATTGGTGAAGTCAATGAAACGTTTGAAAAAGAAAAAAGAGGAAATGCCTAAAGACTCTTTGGGTATTTATCATCTAAAATCGAATGTTATCACGAAAGTACCTAACGTATTATCGTATAAGATTCCTGAAAAAATAGGAGGGTGGTTGGCTTATCAAATAGAAGAAACTAAGAAAATTGACAATACTAAAAAGAAAGATAGTTTAGTAAAAAGCGATACTAAGAAGCTAAAGCCTACTAAGAAGGAATCAGAGGAGAACGGCTATCGTTTAGTAATTAGAAATTTGGCTACTAATAAAGAACAATCGTGGTATTATGTAACGGATTACACGTTTGCTAAAAAAGCTAAAAAGTTGATTTTTAGTACAACAGGGAATGATTCTACCGTTTTATCGGGTGTTTACAGTTATGATTTACAGTCGGGAGAATTAGCTAATATTTACAAAGCTAAAGGAAAATTTAAGAAACTTTCTATTACCGAAGACGGTCTGAAAGTAGCTTTTATTGCCGATTTAGACACCAATGCCAAAACCCAAATTCGTTTACCTAAATTGTATTACTGGAAAAACGGAGATGCCCAAGCCACTCTGTTAGCCGATGAAAATCAAACTTTTGCCCCGCAAGGTTGGCTCGTAAGTGAAAATTATCAACCTCGTTTTTCTAAAGATGGTTCAAAGTTGTTTTTCGGAACGAATCCTAAACCAGTAGTGCCAGATACAACGCTACTACCCGAAGAAATTGTGAATGTAGAAGTGTGGCATTGGCAAGATAAAAAACTACAAACTCAACAGAAAGTTACTTTAGAAGAGGATAAAAAACGTTCTTATTTATCGGTAGTAAATTTAGATAATCTTAAAATAGTACAATTAGGGTTTGTTGAAATTCCGAATGTAGTTTTAGATAAAGAGGCTAATAATAATATTGTTTTGGCGATGTCAGATGTGCCGTATTCCAATCAACATTGGGACTGGAATACCAAGCGAGATGTATATTTAATTAATCTCCAAGATGGCTCTCGGAAACAAATTGCTACTGCCTTGAAAGGTACGCTAACGCTATCACCGAATGCCCAGTATGTTACTTGGTGGTCGTTACCAGATACTGCTTGGTTTGCTTATTCGGTGAATACGGAGAAAACTACTAAACTGACTGATAATAAGACGGTTAAGTTTTATGAAGAAGACGATGACCACCCAGATTTTCCGCCAGCTCATGGAGCGGCAGGTTGGGTGGATGATTTGAAAGCACCGATGTTTGTGGTGTACGATAATTATGATGCTTGGGCAATTGACCTAAAAAATAATGAGCCAATGCTCATTACTGGAGGGCGTGAGAATCGTGTAAAATATCGCTACGTGAATTTAGATACGGATGAGCGATTTATACTCGGTAAAAATGCCCTTTGGAAGTTGTTTTATGAGAAAGATAAGAGCGAAGGTTATGCAATTCCCACGAGTCCGCTCATGAAACCCAAAGAAATTTATAAAGAAGCCTTTAGTTTATCGAACCCGATAAAAGCGAAACAGGCTGATAATCTGATATTTACGAAACAAAACTTTCAAAATTTCCCTGATTTATATACATCTGATTTAAGTTTTCAAAATGTTGTGAAAATTTCCGAGGCAAATCCACAACAAAAGGAATATGCTTGGGGAACGGTAGAATTAGTAAATTGGAAAGCGTTGGATAATACACCATTGGAGGGTTTGTTGTATAAGCCCGAAAATTTTGATGCTACTAAGAAATATCCGATGATGGTATATTTTTATGAGAAAAATGCTGACAACTTACATTCATATTACAGTCCATCTCCGATTCGTTCCTACATCAATTATTCTTATTTTACCTCCAACGGTTACGTGGTTTTTGTGCCAGATATTGTGTATAAAGCTGGCGAACCTGGTAAAAGTGCCTATACTTGTATCATTCCTGGTGTTGAAGCTATGATTCAAAAAGGTTTCATCAACAAAGACCGTGTTGGTATATCGGGGCATAGTTGGGGTGGGTATCAATCCGCTTATTTGATTACCCAGACAAATATGTTCAGAGCTGCCGAGGCGGGTGCACCCGTATCTAATATGACTTCGGCTTACGGGGGAATTCGTTGGGAGTCTGGTTTGGTACGCCAAGCCCAGTATGAAAAAGGTCAAACCAGAATAGGAGGGACGCTTTGGGAAAAATTCGATAAGTACATTGAAAACTCCCCGCTTTTTCAAGTACCCAAAATTCAAACACCACTATTGATGATGCACAATGATGATGATGGTGCTGTACCCTGGTATCAAGGAATAGAATTTTATATGGCACTGAAAAGATTTAACAAACCCGTATGGTTATTAAATTACAACGGTGAAAAACACGGTTTAACCCAACGAAAAAACAGAAAAGATTTTGCCAAGCGGTTGTATCAATATTTTGACCATTATTTAAAAGATGCCCCCGCCCCCGCATGGATGACCGATGGTTTACCACTGTTAGAGAAAGGAATCAATCAGAAATTAGAAGTAGGAAAATAAGAAAAGCGGCTAAATGAAAATTTAGCCGCTTTTTTGTTGGGTATGGATATGAAATATGTCCGTTTTTTACCAAAAACTAAATTATAAAACTTTTCACCTTTGTAGAACAAATAAACAATTACTTTTATGCAAAGGAGAAAATTTTTAACGGTTTCAACATTGGCATTAGGAACTATTTCTACTGCTAAAACAAAAGATAAAGGACAAAAGTCTTTTGTCGTAAAATCTAAGGAGGCTCGTTTCGGAACGCATACACCCTTTATGGGAGTAAATCCGAATGATTTAAAAATATCGGGGAAAGATACCAACGGACAACTTTCTGTTTTTGAATACGTAGGCACACAAAAAGTTGGACCTTCGCTTCATGTACATTTTGAACAAGATGAAATTTTTACGGTGATAGAAGGAGAGTATCTATTTCAGGTAGGAGATAAGAAAGAAACCTTGAAAGCGGGCGACACTATTTTTTTGCCGAGAAATATACCACATACTTGGCTACAAATCAGCGACTTGGGGAAGTTGATTTATTTTTTACAGCCCGCAGGTAAAATGGAAGAGTTTTTTATGACCATGAATCAGTTGCAAGGAAGACCCAGCGATGAAGAAATGCAGAAAATTCATGCGGTTCATGGTATGAAAGTGATTGGTCCACCCCTTAGTTTGAAATAACATGATACTCAAAGATGTTTTGCCAAGTCCAGCCTTGCAAGAGTACGTTCGGAAGCATCAAATCATTCGATTTGTGTTTGGGGCAACCGATATTTTACCCTTTAAAGCGTATTCTCCACGACCAGAACATTGTTTGATTTTTTTATTACGGGATAAACAGGAAGTTGATTATTTAGATGGAAACCAGTTAATGACCCATCCCAAGTGTACCATCAACGGGCAGCACACCATAGTAACTAATAGGTACATTGCCCGAGATTTTTGGGCTTTGCAGATTGTGTTACATCCCGGAGCTTTATTTAGATTAACGGGGATTCCCTCTTATGAACTAACCAATACGTTTATTGATGCCGAAGCAATATGGGGCAAGGACATTCGGGAGACCTACGAACAAATGACTAATACTGAGGATGTTGATAAAAGCATTCTCATAGCGGAAGCATTTTTAGAGAAAATTATTCGTAAATCTAAACATGATTCGCACGGAATTGACCGTATCAGTCAGTTGATTTTAGGGCAAGATAATAATGCTATTTCAAAGGATTATTTTGCGAATCAGTCTTCCAGAAATTTGCAGATTTATCACGCTAAAAGTCAATTTTCAATGGATTATTTAGCTAATCAGGCTTGTTTGAGTCCACGCCAATTTCATCGAAAATTTATAGAACGCATGGGGGTAAATCCGAAGGTTTTTGACAGGATAGTACGTTTTGAAAAAGCCTACCGTATGAAAAATGCTTGTCCTGAATTAGATTGGCTGACGGTTGCTCTGCACACAGGTTATTATGATTATCAGCATTTAGTGAAGGATTACAAAGATTTTACTAAGCTGACTCCTGCCGCTTTTTATGAAACTGATACCAAAGCACCCGAACGTTTTTTTGGGGGAAAAGAAGTATAAACCTTTCTAAAACTATTTAAAATGAAAAATCATAAGATTATTTTGCTGCTATTTGTAGCGTTCACATTTACCTTTTGTAGTAAAAATGCGGATATTGACCCCAATGCAGGGACAAATACAAACCCGACCACAGGAGTAGAGAAGGGGCAAGCGGGTATAAATGGCATTGCAAGCATTGATGCTTGGGACAAATTAGCTACCCCAGAAAAGAACAGAATCAAAGAATGGAATACCATTTTTATGCACCAATCGGTTGGCGGAGATTTAGAAGATGGGGCAAATAATAATGGTTTTAAATTTGAATATTTTGACCTCAACGAAAAACCTAAAGGCTTGAGTGGCAATGTGTTTAGTACATCCAATGGCAATCCAATCGGGAAAATTGCTGAATTTAAAACTCATGCACTAACACACAAAAGTATTTTGAAAATAGCCATCTTCAAATTTGGATATGCTGATATTACTGATGCCAATCTCGAACAAGTAAAGACTGCCTACAAAACTTTAATTGATGATTTACGTAGTCAAATTCCAGAAATACGATTTGTCCATATTACACCACCCTTGATTTATATCGTTTCCAAAGACGATGGCAATGCTGCCAAAATGAAAATGGCTCAGTGGATGAAGGATACTTTCAAAGACAAAGACAATATTTTTGATTTGCAGGAAATAGAATCTGATAATGGTGGTTGTAATCTCAATGGTGTTTGGACGATTTGTAATAAATATCGTTCTACGGCTTCTTGTCCGAGTAAAGGACAGGGTATTGACGCTCCCGAAGGACAGGGGCATCTTTGTGAAACTGCCGCCACACGCATTAGTAAAGCATTTTTATACAGTATTTATCAATCAGGAAAATAATTAAAATATGAAAAAATTATTGATAATCAGTCTGTTGTGTATCTCTACGAGTGCATATACTCAAAATGTAGTGGGTTCTTGGAAGCGGGTTTCTTCTGTGATGGAATACGCTGATGGTAAAGCCGACGACCTTCAAAAAAATATGAGTAGAGTTTATCCATGCAGTAAAGACATCAAATATGTTTTTGAAAAAACGGGGAAACACTTTATGATTTTACCCAAAGGATGTGAAGACATTCCCAACATACCAGCCGATTGGAAAATGGTTGGTAATCAATTTAATATTTCCCAAAAAGCTGGAAAAGAATCCATGAGTACCAGTTATGAATTAAGTTTTTCGGGAAATACCATGACGATGAGCCATAATTATACTGATGCAGAACAAGTTTCAAAGGTAAAAATTAAACGCATAGTACTCAAATACGAAAGACTGTGATATTTATCCAAAATAGGGTTAATATCAATCCGCAATATTTAAAACGGTACTCACCGTTTTGATAGAAGAATAATAGCTAATACCTTCATTATCAGTAGTTTTTATTCTATAATTTACGGTTTGGGTATTATCTCGAATAGTATCTAAATAGCGATAAAAAAGATTTTTATCCGAGAATTGATTTTTAGCTTTCGTCGGGATAACGGCAATGGGTTTAAACTCACCACCATTTGCCTGTTTCTCGATGGTGAATTGAACAATGCCTCTTTCTTGCGTAGTGAGCCAGTCAATCGCCATTCCGCTTTTGGTAACGGTCAAATTAAAATCTTTGATAGCGTAAGATGTAGTAACTTTTACCGTAAATTCATCTTGTAAACATTTTTGGTCGTCTTGTACAATGTATTTTGTTGTCACCGTAGGGGCAACTGCCACGGTAGCACTTTTGGTATTATCGTGTTGCCAATTATAAGTGCCATTCCAAGAGGCAGTGAGGGGAATATTTCTTTGATTCGCCTCTAATTTCAGGGTAGTGCTTTTGTTTACATCCTTGAAAATAGAAAATTGGTCTTTGACGCTACCGTCATCAGCAATAAATTTCCCGTCTAAACGATTACCTTCAATTTCCAATAACAAAGAACCGCCATTCTGACTATTAGAATACACCATGGCATCGTGCGGGTAAGTACTCTGAATACGACCGTTACTACCACCACAACCATTTACAATATATATAATACCTTCTGTTTCAGCACTTTGGCTGTTTTTTACGTACGGGCAAGATTCTTTTGAAGCATCGTATCTACCATTGGTATTGGTAGCACTGTGAATTTTAGAGTCGTAGGTTGGTTCT
>JALONS010000227.1 GCA_025454855.1 Arcicella sp. | reverse complement strand
GGACTATGAGAAGTATTTTTTGCTTGATTACTATTGAGCACACTAAGTACATTTTCATACCATTCTTGAGGGTAATTAGGATTCTTACTACTTTTTTTAATCATAACTGCATTCTTCATGATATCAATCCAATGAATTCTTGAAACAGATTTAGAATCATAATTATGCCTAAACAAGGTTAAATCATTCTGATTTGTCATAAAAAGTATATCTCCATTTGGAAGCTCTTTTAGTGCATTAATGGAATATGGCTGATTCGGTGAATAATGGGGCATTCCTGCCTCTTTTGTAAGAGGGTAATAATTTATAAAATCAGTTGTTCGAGTAATACCTGTACAACAGTTTTCTTCAAGGTTCTTCATACCTAAAAATAAACCAAACCAAATTTCACCATCTTTATCTTGGATAATATCAGGTATAGATTTTGATGCTAATTTAACTCCGTCGGGTGCTGAGATTAAATGTTGATTAATAGTGCCATCCCTCATAATTTGTGTAAGGTCAACAAAACTTTCATCTTCAAGTTTAAACGCATTATGTCCTAAAAGTACTGAGCCATCTTTTAATTCTACAAAGGGTCTAACCCGAGTAAAGCCTTGGTTCATTGATAATTTTGCGTCATCATCATACATTAATAAAGTTTTAAATGTATCGTTTTCAAAGCTATGAATTGCAGAAAAAACAATTGAGTCAGTTTTAGTTTTGTGGGCATCGGAAGTAACATAAATTTTATCATTCTGATCGATAACGATATGCTGATATCTTCTTCTTCCGTGAAACTGGTCATTAATGAAATATTCAGTCCACTTCGTACCATCAAACTTAAACAATGAGTTACCTGTTACCCAAATATTCCCTTTTGAATCTATACCTACTTTAATTTGTCCATTAGAAAGCAAGGTATCATGGTTCCCATTTCTTTCAATTGTTCTAGGAAGTTGAGTCCATTTCCCATCTTTTTTTACTAACCCAATTTTGACAGGATTATTGAGAGTGTACAGAATAACTCTTTCCAACTCTCCACCATTTCTAATAATACGCTTCTTCCTCTTGCAACTGCTGAATCACCGATGGAGGTAATGTGCCGTTAAATCTGGATGTAACAAAATATTCTACGTTATTTTTGGAATAGTGGGGTAGATTTCTGCGATAAAGAGGTCTGAACTGGTCGAGTAACATGATTAAAACTTTGTTTAATGATTGAGGTATAGTTTTACGATTCTAAGAATCGTTGTACACTTTCAATAAATTCTTGAGGTTTATCGGCTTGTACCCAGTGTCCTGCTCCCTCAATGGTAATAATTTCATAATTGGGGAATAATTCCCAAATTTTTCGTTCATCTTCTGGCTGAATGTAATGTGACTCTGAACCTCTGATGAATAATACAGGATGATTTATTGCTTTTTCATTTGTTAATTCATGCCCTACAACGTCAATATTTTTGGTGATAACAGGTACGTTGATACGCCAATCAAATTCATTGTTTTTTTCGGGATTTCGCCATAAATTTTTTAATAGAAATTGTCTAACACCCTCGCTTTCTTCAAAACGTTTCATCAGTTCGTTAGCTTCTGTACGGCTACTGAGATTTTTCAAATTAATAGACGCTAAACCCTGTAATATCATGGAATGATGAACAGGATAGTATTTGGGAGCTATATCTACCACCACCATTTTAGAAAAACTTTCGGGATAATTCATGGCAAATTGCATGACGGTTTTCCCTCCCATTGAATGCCCGATTAAAATAGGATTAATCAGTTTATGGTCATCAATAAATTCTTTTAAATCACTCGCCATTACTTCATAATTGAATGCTTCATCACGGGGAGACTGCCCATGATTTCGTTGGTCGAGCATATATACTTGATGCGTTTGGGCAAAAATTTTGCCGATGCTTAACCAGTTATCCGAAGAACCGAAAATACCATGAAGAATTACGATAGGAGAACCACTTTCACCCGCTTTTCTAAAAAAAAGTTTCATACTATTACATTTACATTGAACAATTATGAATAAATATCAGTATTAGTAAAGAAAATCAGATGATAAGATTGATTCATCTAATATGGTGACAAAATTCATTTATTTTCGTTTAAAAGCAATGCAAAGTTAAAAGGTATATTCTTAAAAAAATACTAAACAAATAGACTTAAAAAAAATGCAATAATTTTCAAGTTTTTTTTAAAATAAAAAAATGACAAAATGTACTTTTTCAAGGTTTTTGTTTCACAAATCCCACATATCAAGGTATTGTCTTATTTGTTTTTACATTTTCTTAATAAACGCTTGTTGTTCTTGCTAAAAATTTGTTGTTATTTTGTATCCAAATTCATCCATTCAAATTCTAACTAAATTCCAAATTTTCAATCATGAAAAAAATCTTTACCACTAAGGTAGTTTTAGGTGCTTTTTTTGCTCTTATTATTACCCTTTCAAGTGTGCAGGTTTTCGCTCAGACAACTACAGCTGCTATATCAGGGTCAGTTTTAGATGAAAAAGGCGAAGGTTTGCCGGGTGCGAATGTAATTGCCATTCACGAACCTACTGGTTCACGTTATGGTGCTGCTACTCGTGCTGATGGTCGTTTCAATATCGTCAATATGCGGGTTGGCGGTCCTTACAAAGTAACCGTTTCATTTGTTGGTTACAAAGACAACGTGAAAACTGGTATCAACCTTTCATTGGGTCAGGATTTACGTATCAACGCAAAATTAGAAGTAGCCGAAGCACAATTAGAAGAAGTAAAAGTGGTAGCGGCTCGTAGTTCGGTAATCAACTCGGGTCGTACAGGTGCGGCTACTACGGTTGGTAACAAACAAGTAACTACGCTTCCTACTTTGAACCGTTCATTGACTGACTTCGCTCGTTTAGACCCACGTTCTTCGGGAGGTTTAAGTTTTGCAGGTCGTAACGGTTTGTACAATAACATTACGGTTGATGGTGCTTTCTTCAATAACTCATTTGGTTTGAATAACACCATTGGTGGTCAGGCAGGTGCTCAACCTATATCAGTTGATGCCATTGACCAATTTCAAGTAAACATTGCTCCTTTTGATGTTCGTCAGGGTATGGCAACGGGTGCAAATATCAACGTTGTAACTAAAAGTGGTACAAATGAATGGTCAGGTTCGGCATACCGTTATACTCGTAGCCAAGATTTGACTGGAACTAAAGTGGGAACTACTGATTTAGTTGACCCTGCTACTGGAAAATTACCTTTATCACAAAACTTTAGTGTAGAACAAATTGGTGGTCGTGTTGGTGGTGCTATCATCAAAAATAAATTATTTGTTTTTGCCAGTTTTGAGAAAGAAGATAGAGTAGATCCAGGAACAATATTCAAAGCTACTCGTACTGGTGTAACTGCTGATAATGCTACTTCAGCTGTGAGAGCAGAGGATTTAGATAAATTAAAAGCATTTTTGAAAGAGAAGTTTAATTATGACCCAGGTGAATACGAAAACTACTCAAGACTATCACAAAGTACAAAATTCAATGCTCGTTTAGATTGGAATATTTCGGACAAACACAAATTGAACATTAAGTATAATACCCTTCGTTCGTTTTCTGATATTCCTCCGTCAAACTCGGGTGCTATTGGGAGTAGAAATCCATCTATAACTACTCTTCCTTTTCAAGGTACTCTATATAGAATCAATAACAACTTAGATTCGTACATCGCTGAATTGAATTCAACTTTTGGTGGAAAAATTGCTAACAACTTAACGGTTGGTTATACACAAATGCGTGACTTCCGTGAATCACCAGTGAATAACACTCCGTTCCCAACGGTTGATATTGGAAATGGTGTAAGTGGACAGCAATCTACGGTATTTGGTTACGAGCCTTTCTCAGCTAATAACCTATTAGACACAGACGTACTCCAGATTTCGGATAACTTGACTATTTACAAAGGAAAAAGTGTTTGGACTGTTGGTATTGCTTACGAAAATAACCAATTCCGTAATGGTTTCGCACCTGATTATTATGGAGGATACCAGTTCCGCTCATTTGATGATTTTTATGCCAGCGTGAACAATGGATTATCAAATACATTGGCTTATCGTCAGAGATGGTCAAATACTTCGGAATTTCCATTCGCCAGAATGAAAGGTAGTACGTTGAGTTTATACGCTCAAGATGAAATTACGTTAGGAAAAGGCTTTAAATTAACGGTTGGTTTACGGGCAGATGGTACTTCATTCCCAGTTGAGAAAAATGCTACTACTACTAATCCATTCGTTCCTGCTCTTACCTTCCGTGATGGTGTGAGATTAGCTACTGATCGTTTCCCTGAATTTACGTTATTGTGGTCTCCACGTGTAGGTTTCAACTGGGATGTGAACGAAGAAAGAAAAACTCAGATTCGTGGTGGTTTAGGTATCTTCTCGGGTCGTGTTCCTTACGTATGGTTGTCTAATCAATTATCAAACAACGGGGTATTATTCGGTTCTGAATTAGTAACTACTCCGGGTGTAGGAGCCAACGCTGGAATTTTACGTCCTTTCAATGCAAACGTGGATGCTTACCGTCCTAAAGTTGATATTGGAAGTCTAAGACCAACGGCTTATAATTTAGCAGTAACGGATGAAAACTTTAAATTCCCACAAATTTTTAGAGCAAACTTAGCGATTGACCAAACTTTAGGTGATGGATGGTTGGCTACTTTTGAAGGTATTTATACAAAAGACCTTAACGCCGTTTATTTGGATAACGTAAACTTACCAACCGCTCCAAGAACCGCTCTTGGTGCAGATAACCGTCCAATTTATTATAATTTAGGAGCAAACGGTTTTCCTTTATTTAATTCTTCTTTCAACCGTATCTACGGAGCAATTCCAGCTGCACAAGGTGGAAATACAGCTGAAAAACCAAATATTTCGGATGCTATTGTAATGAGAAACACTAATAATGGATATAGCTACTCATTAACAGGTACTATTGCCAAAACATTTGAAAGTGGTTTATTTGCTTCATTATCATATACTTATACTGATTCTCGTTCGGTTAATGATGGAGGCTCTATTGCACAATCAATGTGGAGAGACCGTACAATCTCTGGTGATCCTAACGCAGATGTTACTTCATACTCAAACTTCTTGTTGCGTCATCGTATTGTGGCATTTGGTAGTTACAAATTAAACTACTTGAATAATAGAATGGCTACAACCTTCGGCTTTACTTATTCAGTAGGTCCTGCTGGTCGATTCTCTTATGTATATTCAGGAGATATGAATGGAGATGCTGCTGGTGGTAATAATGATTTGATTTATATCCCAAGAGACCAATCTGAAATATTATTAAGAGCTATCGGTACTTATACAGCGGCTCAACAATGGGCTGATTTGGATGCCTATATCAAGCAGGATTCATACTTGAACTCTCGTCGTGGACAGTATGCTGAGCGTAACGGAGCTGAATTACCTTGGGCAGCTTCTTTTGACTTTAAAATAATTCAAGACTTTAATTTTAAAGTAGCTGGTAAAACAAATACTATTCAATTAACCTTCGACTTATTCAATGCAGGTAATTATGTTAGTCCTAATTGGGGGGTAAATCAAATTACTACTCGTGCATTAGGAGCAAACAGTGGAATGCCGTTATTAACTGTTGTAGGATA
Organism: Arcicella sp.; assembly: GCA_025454855.1. GTDB lineage: Bacteria > Bacteroidota > Bacteroidia > Cytophagales > Spirosomataceae > Arcicella. Next base: position 1,453 of record JALONS010000227.1, on the reverse strand, counting down.
TGACAATGCACCAGGTTTTGTAGGTACTGGTTCTGTACCTACTGGAAAACCAGTATTTACTTTTCCTTTCAGAACAGGAACAACACCATTATTAGAGTCTTTCCAAAACTCTGTTGGTCTTGGTTCAAGATGGCAAGGACAAATTGGGGTTCGTTATATCTTTAATTAATAGATATTCCGAAAATCAATTAATGTATAAAGTAAAAATCCCGAATCGTAAGGTTCGGGATTTTTTATGGAATAATAATTCTAAAAGGTATGCTTGCATAACAAAATTTATTAAACGATATTGCAAAAAAATGTAGCTTTAGCCATTTAGCTTTGGGCTATCAATTAAAAATGCACTCAACACAAAAGCCAAAAGCAGATTGCCGAAGGCTATAAACTTTAATTAAACCATGAATTTTAACGAACCCATGCTCAGAGACGGAGCTTTGAAAGGAAAAACAATTGTAGTGACTGGAGGAGGTACTGGTTTAGGTAGGTCGATGTCTAAATATTTCTTAGAATTAGGAGCAAACGTAGTGATTGCTTCTCGGAAATTCCCAGTATTAGAACAAACCGCTGCTGAACTTATCGCTGAAACGGGCGGAAAAGTGTTGCCTATTGCTTGTGATGCCAGAAATTACGAAGAAGTAGAGAATGTACTTAAAACCGCCGTAGAGCATTTTGGGGCAGTGCATGGATTAGTTAATAACGCAGCGGGTAATTTCATCAGCCCTACCGAACATTTATCTCACAAGGCATTTGATGTAGTAGTAGATATTGTATTGAAAGGAACGTATAATTTTACTTTAGCTTTTGGTAAATACTGGATTGCTGAGAAAATCAAAGGTACAGTAATGTCTATTGTCACTACTTATGCTTGGACGGGGTCTGGGTACGTTGTTCCTTCAGCTACGGCAAAGGCTGGTGTATTGGCACTTACTCGTTCATTAGCGGTAGAGTGGGGAACTAAATACGGTATTCGTTTCAATGCTATTGCTCCAGGTCCTTTTCCTACTCAGGGAGCATGGGAACGTCTTTTCCCTGCTGAAGCGATGGGAGAAGAGTTAGCAGCAAAATTATCTCCCGAAACACGCATTCCATTAAAAAGAGTAGGAGAACACCAAGAATTAGCCAATTTAGCCGCTTATTTAATGTCAGAATTTTCGGCTTATATTAATGGCGAAGTAATTACTATTGATGGCGGAGAATGGCTGATGGGAGCGGGAGAATTCTCAGATTTAAACGAAGTATCAGACGAAAAATGGGTGGCGATTGCCAAAGCCGTGAGAGGGAAAAAATAATGTCAGTTATCAGTAAGCAGTAAAATTATTTAGATTTTGGGGAACTTAAATCATCAAATTCGCACTTTTTTACTGCTTACTGCTTACTGCTTACTGCTTACTGCTTACTGCTTACTGCTTACTGCTTACTGCTTACTGCTTACTGCTTACTGCTTACTGCTTAC
>JALONS010000226.1 GCA_025454855.1 Arcicella sp. | reverse complement strand
GTAACCAGTAAGACCAGTGCTTCTTTTGACGTACAATTGTAAAAAGTATTCGGAATTAAAATCAGATGAAACAATCTTATATCATTGATGCCATCAGAACGCCCGTAGGTAGTTTTGGTGGTTCTCTTTCTCCTCTACGAGCGGATGATTTAGCGGCATTGCCCATTAAAGCATTGATAGGCAGAAATCCTAATTTACCACTCGAAGCCATAGATGACGTTATTTTAGGCTGTCATAATCAAGCAGGAGAAGACAACCGTAACGTTGCCCGTATGGCTTTACTTTTAGCTGGTATTCCTTATTCTGTACCAGGTGAAACGGTAAACCGTTTATGTTCTTCGGGAATGTCGGCTGTGATTCATGCCAACCGAGCCATCAAAGCTGACGATGGAGATATTTTCATTGCGGGAGGTGTTGAACACATGACTCGTGGTCCTTGGGTAATTTCTAAAACCTCAAAACCATTCGGAAATGATGCTCAAATGTTTGATTCCAGTTTTGGGTGGCGTTTTATCAATCCAATCATGCAAAAAATGTACGGTACTGATGCCATGGGAATTACTGCCGAAAACTTGGCTGAAATGTACAACATCAGTCGGGCAGACCAAGATTTATTTGCCTTTCGCTCGCAGCAAAAGGCATTTACCGCCCAGACAAATGGCATTTTGAGTGAAGAAATCATACCCGTTGAAATCGTTGATAAAAAGGGAAATGTTACATTTTTTGATAAAGATGAATTTATCAAAGGAAGTTCTGCCATTGAAACATTGGCTAAATTAAAATCAGCTTTCAAGAAAGAAAATGGGACGGTAACAGCGGGCAATTCATCGGGATTAAACGATGGAGCGGCTGCCATGCTTTTAGCTTCGGAAGAAGGTATAAAGAAGTATAATTTCATTCCCAAAGCCCGTATTGTTTCATCGGCAGTAGTGGGCGTTGAACCCCGAATTATGGGCATTGGACCCGTTACGGCTACCCAAAAAGCATTGAAAAAGGCTGGACTTTCCTTAAATGATATGGATGTTATTGAGTTTAATGAAGCCTTTGCAGCTCAATGTTTAGCCGTTTCCAGAAATTTAGGATTGGCAGACGATGACGAAAGAATCAATCCCAATGGCGGTGCTATTGCTATTGGACACCCCCTCGGAATGTCTGGCACGAGAATCATACAAGCAGCTACTAATCAACTTATTAGAACAAGAAAACGGTACGCCTTAGCCTCTATGTGCGTAGGTGTGGGGATGGGATATGCCGTTATTATTGAGAACTGTACATTGTAAGTAGATAATTTTGGGAAAGCACCTTTGATTTTTTTCAATAAAAGATAAAATAATCAAAATGTAACCGCAGACGGCGGTTGAAAACCCCGTCTGTGGTTACATATCCCAACCCTGACGGCGGTTGAAAATCCCGTCTGCGGTTGTGTGCGAAATAGTTTATAGTTGTTACTAATTTAATCACAAACCATCAATCTTTATATCTAATCTCCCTTTGGCGTTGATAACTGCAATGATAGAATTGGGAGTTAAATAAACTTTATCGGGCGTTAGTTCGGTAATATTACCGTTGAGCGTAACACCTTTAGAAACAGGTTTATTCAAATTCGCCTGTACTTGTTTTTTCATCTCATCAATTTGCCCACCGATATTAAAAGTCAGCGATTCTTGCATACTCTTTGCAAACTTTCCTTGAAAAAACCAGTTGGCGGTACTCACTAAGACATTTTTCGTTTTTAAATCATAGTCAAAATCATTGAGATAAACCGATTTTGTGGCGGGGTCGTAGGCAGGAACTCCCTTAAAGTAAATCTTCCCATTAATACTACCCGATAAACCCGACTTAATTACCATTTTATCATTATCCCCGTAAATATCAATTTCAGTAACTTTTACGTTGTATTTTCCATCTTTGAAGGCAAAATTTTGCCCCACCAAGGTATCGCCCGTCAATTTAGCAGCTTCGCTCAATGGGATTTCTGCCATAATTCCCACTTGAAAATCATCCGAAATTTGGGTCACTAATTTTAAATCTGGTACGGATGTCACGGGTGTAAACGTTGGTTTCGTTCCTGTGATTGTTTCGGTAATGGCTTTAATACCAATCGTAGCTTTCACCCGATTATTCACCGTGGTGAGCGGAGTCATTTGTAATTCAGTAGGGGTAACTTTCAACCACGTCCGATACTTTTCCGACAATAAATAAGGTTGCATAGCCGTATTCCAAGCCTGAACAATGTATTTTTTAATTTCTACATTTTTACGAACGGCATCATCTAAAGCCTTCAAAATAGCATCTTGTTTTGAATTAAGGGCTTTTTCTACTAAACCCGTTACGGGTATATCAACCCCTGCCAAACGTACCGTTGGTTTTTTCACCCATTCGTAGCCAATCGGGAAACTGTGTACCGTTGCCTCCCAGTTGGGTGCAATAGAGAATTTACTACCAAACTTTACGTTAAAATCGAAATTCAATTCTTGCGGAGGGATATTTACACCCAGTACTTTATACCCAACTTTTGCCCATACTTTCAAAGGAACAAGAAACGTAAAAGTCTCATTCTGAGCTGTTACTGAAATATTTTCTCGTTTGTTTACTTTACACATGAAGTTATCATAATTATTATCCTCCATGCTATTGTCTTCATACACCAAATCTTTCACATTAGCATTAATCTGTCTTTCAACATCTGCCATCGTGATTTCAAAGGGTATGCCAATGGTTGAAATATTTTTTTCCACTTGTTTCCCGTTGTATAAATATGACTCTTTGGGTGCTTCGGGGTTGCTTTGAGTTACGGTTTTACCCCCTCCTCCTGCCTTATTATTAGAAGAACTTTGCTGATTTGAACTGGCACAGCCTTGCAATAGCAAAGCCGCAATTACTGTAATTAGGGTTTGTTTCATTAGTTGAATAATTCTATTTTTAATCGAAACGATTTTGTGGCAAAAATAGATATAAAGCAACGATAAAATACGAAATGAATTCGATTTGTAACGAAGAAAATTAAGGTAGTTTGTTATTTTGTATTATGACAACGTCAGTACTGGATTCTTAATTGACCATTATTCAAAAACTGTAAGAAACCACCAATATTAATATTTTTTACGATTTGAGTTGTACCATTAATCGCAATAACGTGATTTTTATTAATTTTTACTTGAGTCAATGCTGAAGGGACGATTCCACATCCCCACGTGAGCGTATTCGTCCAATCTCCCGAAACTTGACTTTCGGCAAAAGTAGCATTCGTACAATCTTTTTTAATGATTTTGAAGGAATCTCTAATAACACCATCAGACGACAAAAATTTAGCAATTAAGGAATCAGCTTTAAAATCAAGAAGCATTGAGCCGTAGAGGGTATTGTAAGACCTAACCATTGCAGTATGCGGGTAATCAGTTTGAACGGGAACAACGCCTCCTTTTCCAGAATTCCCACAAACTGCGTAAACAGTACCCATGCCCGATGGTGTATTTTTCTTGTAAAAAGGAAATGAATCTCCCTGAGTACTATTCACAAGCATACTGGCATTGAGCGTATTAGCCATTCCAAAATGCCCTTTCAGCAAGTAAGACCGCTCATAATTATGACTATGCCCCGAAAGCACCAAATCTACATTGTACTGCTCAAAAAGCGGATTGAGATTCTGGCGAATATTAATAGACTCTATTTCATTGTCACTATTATGAGTGCCTTTAGTGTAAGGGGGATGATGAAAATAGCAAATTACCCATTTTTGAGTATTTGCTTGTAAATCAGCTTCTAACCATTGATACATGGGACTTCCTGCATTATTGAACGACCCAAAACTATCCAACGCAATAAAATGAACGTTGCCATAATTGTAAGAATAGTACTTTTCCGTACCCGAAGCTAACCCACCTATTTCGCCATTTGTGGGCATAGTAAATGCTTTAAAATATTCAAAATTAACGCCCAATGAAGGACCCGTTTGATAATTTGCATTTCCGTAATCGTGATTTCCGATGGATGGAAAAACAGGAAGATTTTTTAAAACTTCAGGATAGATATTAAAAACGTAACTATTGTACTCAGATACCAACCCCGTGTTGTAAGCATTATCCCCAAGCCAAATCCAGAAGCGGGCTGGATTACTTCCTACATGATTGAGGTATGAATTTCTGACGGCAAGTTGCCCTGCACTTCCGTTACCAGCGTCGCCCGTTACCCAAATCGTAAAATCAGAAGTACCCAAAGGTTTGGATGTTCTGAAATAATTATTGGCATTCCCCTGTAAAACATTATTTATTGTACCAATTTGATAGAAGTATTTGGTATCTGGCGATAAACCCGTCAGAGATATTTCGTGTTCTGTAACCAAATTGGGGTCACTCACCGTCTGTCCATAACTCAGTGTTGTTCCAAATGAAATCTTGCTATCGGTAGGAATATCCGTTTGCCAACGAATGGTGATAGAATTAGGTGTAAGCATTTGCAAATACGCTCCACGAATGATGTTAATATTGGTAGTATTGCCCAATAAACGGGCATTGAAACTTATATCTGAACTGGTAATTGAATTTTGATGTATTTCGACGGCAATCGTATTATTACCCGTCTGAAATAGCGAAGTATTAAGCGGTATGTCTGTCCAAGCCGTTTCACTAACGGGTGTACCTGAGGCAAGTGTTGTGTAAGATATACTACCAGTGGGCATATTTTGGCGGTAAATCTCTACGCCATTCAAATAAATGACGGCTCCGTCGTCCACCACCAGTCCCAAGCTCATAGATACATAAGCCGACGGATTTGTCACTTGAAAAGTCTTTCTGAAGTAAGTTGTAATGTATTTATTACTTGCATTTGAGCCATAGCTGACTACGGTAGTTTCGTCACCATCGCCATAACCTAACTCTGCATTACCGATTGCCCAACTGGCATCATTAAAAGAAGCTGCACGCCAAGCGGTTGCCTGGTCGGTGCCGTTATCCAAATATTTCCAAGCAGCCTTAGTAGTGATAAGGGAATCAACTACTCCAAAACAATGATTGGATAATGGTAACAGAAAGATGATAATCAAGAAATGCCTCATGATGATATTGAAATTGCTTAGTTATACAATGCAATACTTACACTACCCAATTATCAATATCTTCGGTTGTTCTAAACCAACTGTGACACGGCCAAAATTGATAGTTGAAAATCAACAAGTTCGCTGAGCCTTATCACAGTTGCATAAACACTTCAATATTTTCAGACACACAAAGAGTAGTTACAAATAGAGACGAAGCTCATTATCAAATAGTTGTATGTAAAGTAAAAATATAAAACAATCCATTGGTTAAATCTTCTCTCAATCTTTCTGACTACTGTATCCTCTCTATCTAAACTTCTTCTATTTTATTTTCACTTTTGTGGCACCGTACCCAAATTTTTCTTTTTGAGCATCTTCAAAATAAGCCACATTTTTGTGACCCGATAAACGTCGATGAATTGCCTCACGTAATACTCCATTGCCTACCCCATGAATAAAGGTAATTTCATCCATACCATTAGCAATGGCGGCTTCAAATTGTCTCTCAAAGGTGGACATCTGTAAACTAATGATTTCTGAATTTGACATCGCCCACGAGTCTTTGGTGAGTTCTTCGATATGCAAATCAATGGAAACAGCAGGCTTTGAAGGTAAAATCATTGGTTCGGGTGCTTGTTTCTCAAACATTTTCTCAATGATTTTATCTGGCTCAATTTTCAGATTTACTGGATTCACTGAATCTTCGGCATCCAACTGAAACAAATGAGCATCCTGATTAATAAGAGGAGCTTTTGATTTATTCTTGAAAAAGGTATTAACCCTAAACTTCAATCGTTTGATGATGGGTTCGGGCAATTTCATAAAAGCCAAGCGGAATAAAAATGCCTGAAAAGTAAATGTTCCCCATTCTTCAAAATCCTTTACCAATACATTTTGTACTTTCAAACTTGTTTTGGGCTTCATAACACCCGCCGCTAAACCTTTGTGATGAGGGTCTGCCCCTACCGATAACATAAACGGAATATCCCAGTCGGTGTTATTAATCAAATGTTGTGAAAGCTCACGGTCATTGACAGGAACAAACGCCATGTAAATACCCTTATTAGCCAAAATCTCGTTGATGGTTTGGCGTTTATCCGTATTTTGAGGTTCAATTCGACTTGGAAGAGTTGGGTTAAAAACTTTCTGTTCCATTTCGCTAATCACCACAATATCACCCTTTTGAACGGGAATAGTAAAACCGTCCTCTATTTCAATTTCGAGGAGCCCGTTACCTAAAACTTTGGTTACTACTCCCTCTTCCCGTCCACGCATTAGACGGACTCTATCTCCTATATTCATTTGTTTATTTTAAATTAATACCCACCCAAATACTTACGCATTACCCATTCAATGGTTAATAACGTTAGAACCAAGAAGAAAATCCAACGAAGATTAATCATTTCCTTGAGGTCTTCGGTAGCATCTATTTTCTCTGGTACTTGGTGATTTAATATCGTTTTCTTGATTTCATCAAACTGCCCTGTCTTAAAGAATTTTCCACCCGTCTTACTGGAAAGTTGTCTAAGCACATCAAAATCAGCCGTCAGATTTAGATTTTCTAATTGTACATCTTTAATCACAAATTCTCCCGTTGATAGTTCCGCTTTCCCTAAAACAGTAGTGCTGGCACGATAACGATACACCCCCGCAGGCAACGAACTTATTTCAAACTTAGTATTTTCAGGAGAGGTTGAGTAGGTATAATTTCGAGCAATGCCTTTCTCATCTTTAATTTCTAACTTGATAGGCAAATTATACAGTTTTTCATAAATAGCATTGTAAATTTCTGTTTCAAAAACAACTTTTTCACCCAAAACGAACTCAGTATTAATAGGATAAACTCGCAGTTTTCTTTTGTCATCTTTAGCAGAAATAAATTGTAACACTTTCAAAATAATATCATCTACTACTTCTTGTTTCTCAGTAAGTTGATATTCTTCCAAACGCCAAGCCCAAAGCCCCTCTCCCGTAAATATAGCCGACTTTTTAGCACCCGTATTGACTACGAAAATAGGCTTCTGCGTTTGCACTGAGCCTACTTTTTGATACAAAATTACTTCTGAATTCGGCAGTAATTTAAACTC
>JALONS010000225.1 GCA_025454855.1 Arcicella sp. | reverse complement strand
GCTTTTCAATACGGACAATCTCGATTTTATCAAACTGGTGCAAACGGTTCAAACCACGCACGTGAGCCCCCCAAGAACCCGCTTCTCTACGGAAACAAGGGGTATAACCTGCATTTTTGATGGGTAATTCACTTTCTTGCAAAATCACATCACGATACATATTGGTAATGGGTACTTCAGCCGTTGGGATTAAGAATAAATCATCTTCCGTGGCGTGGTACATTTGACCGTCTTTATCGGGTAACTGCCCCGTTCCAAAACCCGATTCTTTGTTAATCAAAATCGGAGGTTGAACCTCTACATAACCCGCTGCGATGGCTTCATCCAAGAAGAAATTAATCAAAGCCCGTTGGATTCTTGCCCCTTTGCCTTTATAAACTGGAAAGCCCGCCCCTGTGATTTTATTACCTAATTCAAAATCAATAATATCGTACTTCTTGATTAAATCCCAATGGGGAACAGCCCCTTCTGGAAGCGTGGGGATTGTGCCATTTTCTAAAACTACTTCGTTTTCTTCGGGCGTTTTTCCTGCTGGCACACTTGAATGCGGAAGATTTGGCAAAGTCACCAATACTTCATAAAGCTCTGATTCTAAACCTTTTAAAACTTCTTCTAATTCCTTAGAGCGAATTTTCAAATTTCCCGTTTCAGCTTTTGCAGCTTCGGCTTCTTCTTTCCAATTTCTTTGGCAAGGGCATTTGACTTGGCAAGAGTTCCATCTAATTCAACCTGAGTGGTACGGCGTTTTTCATCCAAAGCAATAATTTGCTCAACGCTTTCCTCCGCATTTTTGAAATATTTTCTATTCAAGCCCTCAATGGTTGCGGCTTTGTTTTCTTTTAATTGTTGTATTTGTAACATAATGTTCTTTATTCTAACTCTATAAATTGTCTTGAATTAAGGATTGGTATTTCCTTGTAAGGGTTCAAAACCAGTAAATCTTCATCTCCACTAATAATCAAAGTAGCGTTACCCTCCTTGGCAAGAGATAAAAACTTATTGTCTTTTACATCTCTACAATCAAATACAGGCTCTGTTATTTCTACCCAAATAGCTGCTTTGCGAAAATTACTTAAAAATGAAAAACGACTTTCGTCACTAATGTATTTATCAAACTTCTTACGAAATATTACATCAACCAATTCCGCAAACGTTTCATCAGAAGCCAACAATACTCCTCCATTAAGAGCTTTATGATAAGCCTGAGCAGAAACACTTTTCCCATCTGGCGATATAACCGCACTCAGAAGTGTATTAGTATCAAACACATATTTTTCAATGAGATTCATTATCAATTTCCTTTAAAAGGTCATCCAATATCTCATTAGTAAGTCCATTTTGGGAGGATTCCTTTCTAAGATTTTCTGAACTATCTAATAAACTACTATTTAATGACTCTCTAAAAGTCATTTTTAGGAGGTTTTCAATCGCAATTATTGCAGATTGCCTTTCTTTTTCCGAAGCATTCTTGAAGGCATTGTAAACGCCATCTGGAATATTGACTGATAATGCTGTCATAACCTTATTTATTTTCCACAAAGATAAAACAAAAAGCCGTGTCGCAACGAATCACAACACGGCTATATAAGCGATGTTGGTTACAATCATGGTGCGGAGAAAATCTCTTTCAATGTATCTTCGTACAAGAAACATCTTTCGTTCAAAGCATTCAACGCATCTGCTTTGTGTTTTCCGTGAATCAGTAAAGAAATATTATGTTCTGACGCTCCGTAGCAAATCATTCTGATTGGAATATTTTTCATAGCTTCCAATACTTTCAAGGCAATTCCTTCCTTATCTGCCGAGAAATTCCCAACAATACATACAATAGTTTGGTCTTTATCAACTTCCTCTAAATCAGCGAATTGACGTAACTCTGCCATGATTGCTTCTAAATGTTCGTCGTTGTCGATGGTTACAGAAACGGATACTTCCGAAGTCGTAATCATATCAACGGGCGTTTTGTATTTTTCAAATACTTCAAACACTTTACGCAGGAAACCATAAGCATTTAACATTCTGGTTGAATGAATGTAAATAGCGGTCAAGTTATCTTTTGCCGCAATCGCCTTAATCTCACGGTCATTGATGGTTTTTGTAGAAATCAACGTTCCATAAGCCGCAGGCTCCATCGTATTTTTCAAGCGAACTGGCACACCTTTCATTTTAGCAGGTGTAATAGTGCTTGGGTGCAAAATTTTCGCTCCGAAATACGCTAATTCTGCTGCTTCTTCAAATGACAATTCACGGATTGGGAAAGTTTTTTTCACGATACGTGGGTCATTGTTGTGCATTCCGTCGATGTCAGTCCAGATTTGAACTTCCTCTGCCACAATTGCTCCACCAATCAACGAAGCCGTATAGTCAGAACCTCCACGCTTTAAATTATCCACCTCACCACGTGGGTTACGACAAATAAAACCTTGTGTAATAAATAGTTGTTTATCAGTTAATTGTGTCAAAATTGAGCCTAATTTCTCTTCCGTAAATTTTAGAACTGGCTCATTATCGGCATCAATCAACATGAAGTCTAAAGCTGGCAACAAAGCAGAGCTTACGCCTTGTTCACGGCAGTATGCTTCAAACATTTGCGTAGAAAGTAATTCACCTTCGGCAACAATTTCTTTTTCTTGTTTTACCGAAAACGGTTTAATGCTTACCAAAGAACGAATAAACGAAAATTCTTTTTCGATGATAGCTTTTCCTTCTGCATATCCTGCTGGAGTTGAATACAACTCTTTGATAAACTCTTCATAATGGGCAAACAACGTATTGATTTTCTCAATCGCCTCGGCATCATTGTTCGCTTTTAGGGATTCTCCAATGGAGATAAGGGCGTTGGTCGTTCCTGAAAGAGCCGACAATACAACAATTTTACGATTACCATCTTCGGTAATCAAATTTTTGATAGAGTGCATTCTTTCGGGCTTCCCGACAGACGTTCCTCCAAATTTCCAAACTTGCATTTTATTGTTTAATTACTGATTATCAATAAGTTGTATTTGTGACCGATAACTTTTAAATTTTTCATCGGCAGAAATCAATGGTATATTTTCTTCAAAAGCTGTTGCAATAATTAATCTATCAAATGGGTCTCTGTGGTTTTCCTGTAATTCAATGAAATTATACGCATTAATATGTTCATTTTTGACAGGTATTATTTGAAAATCAATCGCTTCTAATTCAATAACTAAGTCTTGAATTGAGTGAGTAACTTCGGGTAGTTTCCCCAGTTTTTGTTTTATCGCAATTTCGTATAAGCTAACTTGTGAGAGTAAAATCTCTATGTTTTTATCTTCTAAAATTCTCTTTATTTTTTGAGAAATTCTTTCATTATTTTCCAATGCCCAAATGGCAATATGTGTATCAATTAGATATCTATTCATCTCAATACATATATTCTTTTAAATCGTCTAAAGGCTCATCAAAATCATCTGGTATAGATATTTTTCCTGCTAATGTTCCTAACTTTCTCTCTTTTTTACGTTCTATTGATTCAACATCATCTACTAAAACAATCACTCTAACAGCTTGGTTTGGCTTTAATTGCGAACGCAAATCAGTAGGAATATCAATATGTTGATTATCCGAAAGAATAGTAGGAAATTCAATGGCGTGTAACATAATTTCTTCGTTCTTACAGTTCAAATTAAAACCTCAATTAATAATTCACTTCAACAGTTTGGTTCGTTTTATAGATTTTTCGTTTATCCCCTTTTACCCAAAAAATACCAATATGATAAGTATCAGGAATTAAATACTTCTCTGGAATTTTCACCGAAAAACCCGACTTCCCTATATTGTGAAAGAATTTTTTATCGTAAATCAAATATGTTCTTTGAGCTGATTTTAGAATTAAGTACGAGCCATCGTCCAAACCAAAACCCGTAGTTAAAGTATCATTCGCAATGAATATTTCGTTGTTAATGGTCGAAATACTGACATTAATTATTTGATTTTCAGCAAAATTACTCAAAATTTCCTTTTCAGACTTCTTAAAAACGGTATTTGTCGGAAATTGATAAATTCCTTTGGGAACAAGTCTCCCAAGTCCCGTTTGCACGTATCGGTCAAAATCTGAGCCAACGTAAGGTCCTAAACCAATTTGGTTATGCTCTTGGTTGAATATTCTTACTAACAAATCTTTGCGTCTTTCGTGAACTTCGGGTAGGAATTTGATGTACGATGCTACATTAAAAAGAATACTACCAGCCAGAATCCATTGAAAATAACGTTGGTTTTTAGTAAATCTCAACCAGCGTGTTAGTACCATCAAATAGGCTACTACCAAGAAAGTAGCTGGATAGATTTTATAGTTACCCACAATCATCACGAAGTATCCGAATCTTGGACGCAAAATGGCAATCACCAAAGCATTAATCACTAAAAACAAAAACGCTCCCAAAATGACATAATTGCTTGATTCTGAATTGAATCGGGATTGGATTTTAACCCAAAAAGCAGGAATTGAAAATTTGCCCTTCCCCTCAAAAACTCTGAAAAATAACCACCAAATTGATATGCTCACAAGGATAAACCCTGCAATGGTGGGAACAATTGACCGTGTCAGGATTGGGCTGAGCGTTTGAAAATCAAAACTACCGCCTAAATGGGTGAAAAATCCGAAGAAACTTTCGTGGGGATGTTTGAAAAAATACTGAAAACCTTGGTCATTTGCCTGATTATCAAATTGATAGAAATACAATTTAAACGTCGCCAGCGTCAATACTGACCAAATACCCAATCGTTTGTATTCTCCTTGCAGGGCTAAAATCACCATGCCAACTATCCAATAAAATAGTCCGTTGCTCATGGTGAAGCTGTCAAAAAACACTAAAATTATTGCTCCGAAAAAACTAATATTTGTCTTTTTAGATAAAAAATAAATTCCCATCAAGCCAAAAAAGATAACGGGTTGGTATTGAAATCCCGTTATCGTCCAGATGCTGGTGAGATAATACTGCGGGTGCAATAATAAAAAGGGAATGGGTAAAAAGTAGATAAGGGCTAAGCCTTGCTCTTTGATTACTCGCCAAAAAAGCCACAATATTCCCAACAGCGTGATGTTAGAAAAAATAGTAAGCGTTCGCATATTGAGCGTACCCGTGAGGGTATAGTGTAGCAAATTCATCAATTTGGCATACACAATGCGGTGTTCGTTGTTGGGTTTAAACAACAACCAAGCCTTTTCACCACTGTTTTTCGCTTCGATAAATCTGCCCAAAAAATCAGGGAAGGCATCATTATCATCCATCCACGGTACGTTCACAGCATACGTGAGCAGCATTAATAGGAAAAAAAAGATAGGAATAATAATGCCTATCTGAGTTAATATCTTTTTCAAATTTAGGGGTTAGGGGTTAGGGGTTGGGAGTTGGGGCTGTTTCATCTTTAACCCCTAAGCCCTAAGCCCTAACCCCCATGATTTAAAAGTTAATTTTTTCGTGAACGATGTATTCGGGGCGATTCTTGATTTCTTCAAACATATTTCCGATATATTCGCCCAAAACGCCAATCGTTAATAATTGGATTCCTCCAAAAAATATCAAAGCAATAATTGTTGATGCCCAACCTGGCACAATGGTATTAGAACGATAAATTAGCCCCGTTATCACCCAGATTGCCAAGCAAACTCCAATGAAAATACTCACTAAACCCACACTAAGAGCTAATTTTAAGGGTTTTTTACTGAAATACAATAAACTGGTTGAAGCAAATTTCAACATCTTCGAGAATGGATATTTTGTCTCACCCGCAAAACGCTCTTCCCGCACATATACGATGGGTACTTGTTTGAAGCCAATCCAGCTGATTAATCCACGAATGTATTTATTTTTTTCGGGTAAACTTTTAAACGCTTCAATTACGTGTTTATCAATCAGGCGGAAATCTCCTGTATCAACGGGCAGGGGCGTATCAGATAGAAAATTGATGAGTTTATAAAAATACTTTGCCGATAATTTCTTGAAAAATGTTTCGCCTTTGCGTTCGCCACGTAAGCCATATACTACGCTGGCTTGTTGTTCTACATGAATTTTTACCATGTCAGGAAACAATTCTGGCGGGTCTTGGAGGTCAGCATCAATAATAATGGCAACGTCTCCGTTACAAGCATTTATGCCAGCCGTTACAGCGGGTTGATGTCCAAAATTTCGAGAAAAACTCAGAATCTTCACATGCGTATCTTTCTGAGCGATACCCCGTAAAAGTTCGAGGGTTTTGTCTCGGCTTCCATCATTAATGAAAATCAACTCATAGCCCCGATGCTCAAAACTTTGCATCGTTTTGTGGACTCGCTCGTAAGTATGCGTAATTACTTGTTCTTCATTAAAACAAGGAATAATAATGGATATGTATAAGTCTTTGTTAGTCATTAGTTTATGGCTTTCGGCAGACAGCTATCAGCCTTCGGTTTGCTAATTTTGTATCGGCAGTCGGTTTTTCACTTGAAAAAATTAACAATTATGTTATCTTTTAGTGCAAAAATAGAAATTTAAGATTTATTTTGGCTGATTGCTGATAGCTGACTGCCGATAGCTAAGTAATTACTTTTCTTCTTTCAAAATTATCACTTTCTTCTCAAAATACGTGGCATAGCATTTATTCCAAAGGTGTTTTTCGGTATCTTTTATTTCATCAAAACACAGTGATTTCGGGATATTCTTCAAAGGTTTTACGTAAACCGTATCGCTTTTTGAAGTACGGATATGTTCGTATCGGGCAGTCATTTCTTGGTCATATCTCTTGGCAATTCCTAAACGAATATCAGCGTACATGGTTTTGAGATTTTGAGTAGTACTCTTAGGGGGTTTTATTAGCGATACTATCATTAGTATAATTACTCCCACAGTTTTTATTGAACTATCCAGCTCCCATTCAGTTGGATAATAATAATGAACAATTGTAATTATATAGAATACTCCAATGCTAAATACAGCAAAAATTATATTCTTGACACGGTCAGGTACTCCCATATCATTTCCATAATGAATCACAAAAAACATTAAAAATAGCAGTAATACCAAAGCACAAGCAACTATCCATACTGGAACATCGAAATATGGTTTATCAACAATTGAATGATTTTTGTAGAGAAAACCCCACCTGTAAATAATGATGGCAGGAAACAATAATTTGAGCCAAATAAACATATTTTTGAAAGTAGAAAACAAGGCATTTTTGAGTGATAAACCGATGGCTCCACCCATGAGATTTCCGCCCACTAAACGCACCTCGTTGCCTTTGGCTTTTATTACCCAAAAATACGCAAAATATAGTCCTACTAACATGAGCGTAAAAATGAAGCCGTCAAATCGCTTTTCAAAAACCAACATATAAAACCAAACCATACCCAATAAACCAATAATAAAGAGCATCATCACTTCATTAGAGCCTACAATAAAAAACACTAAAGTGGCAGCCAATAAAGCAATCGGATATTTAATGCGTTGATATTGAGGCTGATAATACCTTAGTATTACCACAATTAAATACAAAAAATAACAAAACGACGTAGGGAAAATAAAAACCGATGTGTACCAAAAAAAGGTATCTACCACGCTGGAAGAAAACAAAATAAAAATACTCAGAAACGTAGCCGAGAGTAATAATTGATTTGATTTTGAAGGTTTCAGGATTTCACCTATAAAGGTATAAATGGCATGAAACAAAAGCCCTAAAATCAACAATGGCATCACTTTAACAAACCAAAACACACCGTAAGCCAAAGGGGTAGCATGAAAAATCATGTTGGAGAAATATCGCCCCGACCAACCTTCGTAATAAAACTTTTGGGCTTGCCAAAAACCATGGTCACG
>JALONS010000224.1 GCA_025454855.1 Arcicella sp. | reverse complement strand
AAATATCAGAGATGAACATTGATGATTTTTTCAAACCTCTTGTAAAAATAGATGATTGGTTTGGGGAAGAGGAAAAAAAATGGGCTAATGATGCTCAAATGCTACAAAACTTACTCACGGATAAGCTAAAACATATTCAAATTTTTAGAGTGGGGAGAATCGCCATTGACATTTACCTTTTTGGCAAAGCTGAAGATTGTTTGTGGGTTGGTTTGAAAACAAAGGTTGTTGAAACGTAAATATACCATAGCCTTCAGCCTGTACTTAACAACTCTTACTAATACGGGCTAAAGCCTTTGGTACAAAAAAAGAGCGACTCAGTTGAGTCGCTCTAAATTTCCTATTTTACTTTGGCTACTACTGCTTTGAACGCCTCTGGGTGGTTCATCGCTAAGTCAGCTAATACTTTTCTATTTAACTCTACACCTTGTTGATGTAATTTACCCATGAATACTGAGTATGACATTCCTTCCTGACGGGCAGCAGCGTTGATACGCTGAATCCACAATGAACGGAAATCTCTTTTCTTAACCTTACGGTCACGGTAAGCATATTGAAGACCTTTTTCAATCTTGTTTTTGGCTACCGTCCAAACGTTTTTACCTCTTCCGTAAAAACCTTTAGCTAATTTAAGCACTTTTTTACGTCTTGCTCTTGACGCTACGTGATTGACGCTACGTGGCATAATTTTGTTTGTTTTTTGAAACTTGGCGGTAAATTTTTACACTTAATGAGCCAACTTTCTGGTTGAACAATAACTAATATCAGTTGTCAGTAATTAATTATCAGTTATCAGAAAATAAAGGTATATTTTTATTTAAAACTGTTAATTGTTTACCGCTTACTGAAAAGATATTACATAACTAACATTAATGTTACTCTGTCCATATCTGCTGAACTTACTAACGTATCGTGTACTAAGTTACGCTTACGTTTGGTAGATTTTTTAGTAAGAATGTGGCTGTGGTAAGCGTGCTTACGCTTGATTTTGCCTGTTCCTGTAACCTTGAAGCGTTTTTTTGCTCCAGATTTAGTTTTAATTTTTGGCATTTTGTTAAATGTTTAAAATGAAAAAGTATTGAATTTTGTAAAATAGTTTGCAAAGATACGGAAAAATCCTTAACAAAGGATTAGTTTACCAAAAATACTCACCGAAACGGCTATGATTAACACTTCGGCACGGCTCGCCTAATTTTTCAAATTTCATTTACAAAGTCAAGCGAGACGACGGTTTTTAAAAATTCACTAAAAATACTCTTCAAAACGTTGGTACAGCGAGGTGATGTACATTTTATTACCGTTGGGGTTTTTCACACTTTTCGTAAATTCGTACCAAAGACCATCACCAATTGAGATGAATTTCCCAACCGTTTGGGGCTCTTTTTTAAGGGCTTTTTCTTGGATAAAGTCCCCAATAAAAATCTGTCCGATTAATTCCCCAGCTTCTTCCCATGAAATACTGCGACTATTTCTAAGGTTATCAATATCCGTGTAAGCCTCCACTCGGCGGTCGGTGTAATGAAGGGTTAAACCAAAAATAGACGTTAATTTGTTGGATTCTATTTTTTTGAAAGTTACCGTAAAAGGTAGCTCTTTCCCGTACGTTTCGTAAACGGCTTGCATTAATTCATTCAAAAAATATTCCCAACTCTCCTGATTTTTGGGATTTCCCAATACATTGCCGTTGATACTTATTTCTAAAAAATTCTGTTCTTCGGCTAATGCTTTTTGATTGGGTCTATCAGGCGTTTCTTTAAGAATACTTAAAACTGCTGGTTTCCAAGCATTTGAAAGTTCTCCAGCCCAAGCCAAATCTTCATCACCTGTAAAACCTTCATCCAAAATCTCTTCATCCGAAATTTCATCACGGTAGGTGTAAGCTATTTCAAATTTGGTATCTATAGAATCGTTTTTAAAATCTAAAGTCAGTAAGATTTGGTGTGAAAACGGTGGCGGTAAAATATCCGCCGTTTCAAATTTAATTTCTAATTGATTGAGTTCGGTTATTTGCATTGCTTTCAATCGGTTTGCTGGATTTTAATTGAAGCCCCAAAAGTATTGTATTTTGAACAATAATTGATGTTTCCAGATAAATACTTGGGATATGAAAGGTAATTAAAAGTGTATTGAAACTCCTTTGATTCAAACGTTACCGATAAAAGAAGTCAAGTTTTAAGATGATTTTCGTCATTTTGGGATATTTCTTCGACTGGTACATTTGTAAGAAAAAAATTATGACTATTCTTATTTTCTTCTTGGCACACTGGTATTTGTCCTTATTTTCTCAAACATTTTTCTTGCATCGTTACGCAGCCCATCAGATGTTCACGATGTCTCGAGGCTGGGAAAAATTCTTTTATTGGTTTACGTTCGTAACTCAGGGTTCATCATTCCTTAGTCCTAAGGCTTACGGAATCATGCACCGTTTGCACCATGCGTATGCTGATACGGAAAAAGACCCTCACTCGCCCAGTTATTCTGAAAACCTATTCGATATGATGTGGAAAACCAAAAATTATTATAACGATGTCTTGAATGACCGTGCAGGTATTGAACCTAAATTTTTGAAAGGAGTTCCATACTACGCCATCGTAGAGAAATTAGGTGACAAATGGTTTATCAGAATTGCATGGGGAATTTTATATACGCTGTTTTATATAAAATTCGCAACAAGTGGTTGGCAATATTTACTGTTACCGATTCATTATTTGATGGGACCTGTACACGGCGTTATTATCAATTGGTTTGCTCATAAATACGGCTATGTGAATTTTAAAGTAAATGACACTGCAAAAAATTTATTACCTTTTGATTTTTTAATGATGGGCGAATCTTACCACAACAACCATCATAAATTGGGTGGTAGAGCCAATTTTGGCATTAAATTGGGTGGTAGAGCCAATTTTGGCATAAAATGGCATGAATTTGACCCAACTTATCCCGTAATTGTACTGCTGAACTTATTCAAAATTATTAAACTGAAGCGAAATAATGATTTGAATTATATGTAAGGAGAATTGATATTATTTCATGATGGCGTATTTTAGGCGTATGCAATACGCCTCTACGAAATATTAAATAATTAAATCAATAAACGGCTGTAAATAGTAAATTAGATAACTATTCACAGCCGTTTATTGATTTTTAAATTACTTGTGAAAATAACTTAGTCGTTGTTTTTTCTCTTAACATCCGTTTGTCAAAAGCCATACAAATATTTCTAACAAATGGTTTCCCTTTTTCGTGCACGCTCAACGAATTAGAATCAAAACTTAGAATTCCATCCCTTTCAAATTCGGATAAATTATTCTTTAACACTATTTGTTCGTCAAGGGTGAAATCTTCATCATTCCATGTGGTTGCAAACTGGCACATTATCTCTAAAATCTGTTTACGAACCCTTACATCTTCCTGCGTGGCAATATGTCCTTTCAATAATGGTAATTGGTTGTTTTTGAGGGCATTCAAATAACTATCAATTTCTTTCACATTCTGAGAAAACCCCGTCCAACTGTCGCTAATTGACGATACGCCCAATCCTAACAGAACTTTACTTTGCGTGGTAGTGTAACCCATAAAATTACGATTGAGCATTCCTGATTGCATGGCTTTGTAGAGTGAATCATGCTTTAAAGCGAAATGGTCCATCCCGATTTCAACATAATTATTATATTCAAAAATTTCTCTTCCCGTTTCATACAAACTTCTTTTTAGGTCTGGACTCGGTAAATCTTGTTCGTTAAATCCACGCTGACCATTTCCTTTTATCCACGGTACGTGGGCATAAGAATAAAACGCCAAGCGGTCGGGCGATAATTGAAGAGTTTTATCAATAGTATCTTTGATGGTAGCAATATTCTGGAAAGGAAGCCCAAAGACTAAATCGTGGCTTATCGACTCATAACCAATAGTTCTGCTCCATTCGGTTACATTCTTAACATTCTCGAAAGGTTGAAATCGGTGAATGGCTTTTTGTACCGAAGGGTCATAATCTTGAACGCCAAAACTTACTCTCCTAAATCCTAAATCATACAGGGTTTGAAGATGTTGGAAAGAAGTATTGTTTGGATGTCCCTCAAAACCCAATTCAAATTTTGGGGCTAATGTTGCATTTTTCAGAATACCATTAATTAATAACGCCAACATAGCAGGTTGAAAAAAACTGGGTGTTCCTCCGCCCAAATGTATTTCGGCAATAATAGGTTTATCTTCAAACTTGTTTATATACAACTCCCATTCCTTCAAAACCGCTTGAATATATGGTTTCTCTACGTCATGGTTTTTGGTAATTCGTTTATTACAACCACAAAACGTACACATACTCTCGCAGTAAGGTAAATGAATATAAAGGCTTATGCCGTCTTTTCGATTGGTTTCTTTGAAACTCGTTGTGAGCGAATCTATCCAAGCGACTTCACTGTAAGATTGATTATCCCAAAAAGGTACTGTTGGGTAGCTGGTGTATCGTGGACCCGCAACGTTATATTTATTAATGAGTGAATTCATACAATTTTAAAATGACTTAAAATCAAATTTAGGCTTGTATAAATCAACAAAATATGATAAAAATCATCAAAAAAGTTGAGTTTTGGGCAAAAAAGAAGCCTCCCAATCGGAAGGCTCTTTTCATATAATCCTTACTTTGTTTGTCTTTTGAAATGAACAAAGTCCATTTACTAACCTCTCCATTTAATACAACATCACGTTACTCATCGTGATTGTTGGCTCGTAAGAGCATCTTTCTGGATTCGGTAATATCTTAATTATCTTCCAATCGTACGCTTCATCTGAATTTACTCCTATACATCCATAAATTTTCTTACAATTCTGGTCTGCATAAAACTGGTAACTTTTCATTAATTGAATGTTATCAGATGCGTATAAAGAATTAAAATTATCAATCATTTTATTGAAGCCCTTTACACTTACATTATGATTCAAGGATTCAATCAGTATTATCTTCGTATCGGGTTCGATTAAATAGTTTCCAATGTCTATTTTTCCTAAACTCTTTTGAAGACTTCTAAAATCAATCTGGCACATTCCTGCTTGATGCAGTTGAACTGGCGAATTCTCCATCTGAGAATTTGTCTGAGTATTTTCTACATTTTGCAAGGCAACTGGTTGAAAATTACTCTGGGCAATACTTGAGCCGTGTTTGCCATAAAAATAAAAAGTAAGGGCAGACAGACTCAAAACTAAGGCGGTTTTTTTCATCTGATTGTTGGTTAAGGTAATCTCAAAGGTATCGGATGAAACGCTTTAATAATTCTCTTAAAAACTAAAGAAAAATGAAATGCGTTACATTGTTCTTCTTTGATTTTTTGGGTGAAATGAAAAAATTAGTTTTGAATAGCCTGATATTCAAGTACATAAGATTACGAACGTTAAGTTTTACTTACAAACAAATTTTAGTATTTTTTTTAAAAAAATGGAGTCCTACGTGGAAATTTGATAATTCATATTTTTTTAGAATTTTTCGAGGGTAAAAAAAAATTAATTACGTGCTTCAAATAATTATTGGGATTTATTTTTTAGCTTGACAAAAAATAAAAAAATCAGCAAATTCTTACTTCAAATCACCCATGATTCATACCGTTCAGGCGAAGGAAACGCTTTTTAGTATCGCCAAAAAATACAGCACAACCGTTGAGCAGTTAATTAAAAATAATGGACTAAAATCAAATAATTTATTCATCGGGCAGGTCTTGAAAATTGGTTTACCACTGCCCGTACAACCAACTTCGCCACCTTCTAAACCCACTACCAATTCCGTTTTTGACCAACGCAATGTTTTTCAGGTAAAGAAAGAATCTAAAGGTAGTTTTAATAATTATGTGCTGAGTTTTCCAACGCCTAATGGAATGACCAGTACAGGAATTATGCGAGATAATTATCCATCGCCCAATTTGTACAATAAAAATGGGGTCAGTTACATCGGAAAATCTACCTTTGATGGAAATATTTCGCTTTTCTCTGACCTTTGCCAACAACCTTTCTACATAGATTTATTACATTACATAGCCAAAAATGAAGGTTGTTTTGATGCCATTAATAGTTATGATAAAGCTATTTTCTCTTTTGGTTTTATTCAGTTTACGGGAGCTTTGGCGAGTGGTTCTTTATTAACTCGTGTTTTACAACGCTTCAAAAATCGTGATGAATACGCTTTTAATGATTGCTTTGGTAAATATGGGATGAATATCCAAAACTATAAAACTCCTGTTTTTCAAGTAGATACGCCTGCTGGACTCAAGGAAGGTGATGGTGCCTACGCCGAAGTGGCTAATAATTTACAACTGACAGCAGCATTTATTGCAAGTGGCTTTCGGAGAAGTATGATTCGTTCACAAGTAGAAGTAGCTTTAGAAGAGTTTGTTTTAAAATCCCTCTCTCCTACGCTTACCATCAATATTTTTGGGAAAATAATAAACCTAAATCAACTTTTGAAAACACAAGGGGGATTTGTGTTACGGGTAGATTTGGCGGTGAATCGTGGTTTGGGAGGCTCTTTAATAGTGCTAAAGAAAGCCATTGAACAAGCAATAACGGAATCATCTTTAAATGATTACACAAAAATTAATGAACGTAGAGTTGTTGAAATTGTTGCTATGAATGATGCAGAGGCTTGGAAAAAACAAAGGGTACTGAAAATTCTGCAAAGTGGGTTTAACTTCTCAAAATAAAAATACCTCTACCATAGAGGTATTAATCCTAAATTAAAAATGAGAATTTTGTAAAAACTACAAGTGCAGATAATTAGAAATATTCAAAAATTAGTCAATAGTTCTTCCTTTGTAAGTAAAAAGCGATACCTCACGGTATCGCTTTTTTATTTACAGTTGGTGATATACAATTTTGATTTCCTCAGCTAAGTTACTTTTAATTCCTTGCAAGTCTTTAAAGTTAAAGACTTGTCCGTCCGTCCTTACAGCATTAATCAATTCAAAATCAAGGCTTTGTATCAACCATCCTTCCTGTTGGGGTGGCTGGATAGCCACAATTCCTTCTTCGGGTAGATTTTTATCTGCTGGACAATAAATTGCGGTGTAACCAAAATTAATATCTACCGCAGGCGACCATTCTGCCTGATTTATTGTTTGTGAAACTGCCACAAAACATTGATTTTCTAAAGCTCTTGCCCTTGCTCCCACGTGAACCCGAGTTGCTCCCCTGATGGTTTCAGTGCAACTGGGGGCTAAAATTAATGTGGCTCCGTATGAACACATTAATTGTGAACCTATTGGAAATTCTACATCGTAACAAATTTGAATACCAAAGCTACCCCAATTTCCTTGAAAAATATGAAGGACTTTCGGAGCGGAGGAAATTCCCCATTCTTCATTTTCAAAACGTGTCATGAAAAACTTATCTTGATACCCAACAAAGCCTTTTTCTGAAAATACATACGCTCGATTATAAACTTTATCATTTTCCAAAACTGAAAAACTTGGGGCAACAATGATTAATTGATACAATTGTGCAAGTCTTGAAAAATAATCACAAAATCGTTCCCGAAACTTATTGATTTCTAATACCTGCTTCTTGATGTCATTTCTGATATTTTCTTCTAAAAGACTTACCAGTTCCATCGAACCGTATTCTGGAAATAATAAAATATTAGCTCCTTGAGAATACGCTGATTTTACCCATGACTCCGTGTATGATTGCCATGACTCGAAATTTTGATGAAATTTGATGGGATATTGAGCTGTTGCGAGTTTCAGAATCATGCAATTAAATATTTTTCATCCAATAAATCATTGGTTTATTCGTTGGCTTTGGTTCTCCGATATCCAACCATTCAAAAGAACTTTCAAGATTGATTTGTTTTTTATAGCCTTTTTTTATCCAAAAATCGTCCAAAGCTCTATAATCTTTGGGCTTTAATGGATGATTGTTTTCTCGTTGGACGGCACAAAAACAAACTACATCAAAAGTACCAAAACGTTTGGCGTGATTTTCACGCTCCTCAAAAAAACGATTTCCAAGCCCTAACCCACGATATTCTTTTAATAAAATGCTTTCACCAAAGTAAAAAATACGTTCAATATTTAGATTAGCCTCCAAAAAAGGCTTCTTCACTTCCAATGTTTCATCTTCTAATGGAATACAGGTGGTTGCTCCAACTAATTTTTCATCATCAAAAACCGTGAAAACGAAAGCTCGTTCAGCGTTTGAATATGTTTGCAGATATGCTCGTTCATAATCAAGGGTCCCTTCGTACAAATACGGATAATCTCTGAATACCGTAATTCTCAACTGTGCTAAATTCTCAAAAATACTTTCAATGTCAGAGCCTCTAAAAGTTCGATAAGTAATCATTTTGATACTAATTCAATCCACAAGGGTAAGTTATAATACGTAGTCACTCTGCTAATTTTTTGGTCTTTTACTTCCAAAAAAGCGGCGGCGGGCAAAACGTAAGTTTGTCCGTATGCGGGTGGCAAATCATCATCCGCTTTTT
Source organism: Arcicella sp. (assembly GCA_025454855.1). Taxonomy (GTDB): domain Bacteria; phylum Bacteroidota; class Bacteroidia; order Cytophagales; family Spirosomataceae; genus Arcicella. The sequence goes on along the minus strand of JALONS010000224.1, from coordinate 1,567 downwards.
TATAAATTCCGTTTACGACAAATTCAACCGCAACACGTTGATTAGACGGTTCGGTAAAAAAGACCATTTCCGTGAGTTTTTCGTCGTAACATTCATCCATTTTTTGTAAAAAGTTGGTAAAGTTTTCAATACCAATTCTCACTTCCCCCTGATTACTCTCATGACGAATTTCTGGGTGTAGTAACGATAACATACCCTCCCAATTTTTTTGATTAAAGTATTCGTAATATTGCTGAACAATTGCTAAAGGATTCATTTTTTATTTTTAGTAATTTTATTGTGTTTTTGTTCGTTGTTATCCAGCAAAAGTAACAGTCAGTTTTCATTTTTCAGAAATTTAAACTACTAATAATGATTTTACGTTACACAAATGGATAATTTCAAGTCTTAACTTTTAACCATCAATTTACCCAACAATGCGAAAAATACAATTACGCTATTTTCTTTTACTGCTAACCACACATTTTCTGTTTAATTCTTCACTGGCACAACCCATCAAACCGATGCCATCGAACGAAATTTTGTTAAATTTAAAGAAACTCAATGTTGTTGGAACAGCTTTGTACATCGCTGCCCACCCCGACGATGAAAATACTATTATGCTTTCGTGGCTGGCGAAAGAAAGAAAAGTGCGAACTGCCTATCTTTCGGTAACTCGTGGCGATGGTGGTCAAAACTTAGTGGGTTCAGAATTATCTGATTTGTTAGGACTTATCCGAACGCAAGAATTATTAGCCGCTCGTAATATCGACGGTCCAGAACAATATTTTACTCGTGCCAATGATTTTGGTTTTTCAAAAAATACGGAAGAAACCATGCAGGTTTGGGGCAAAGATGCCGTTTTGGGCGATGTGGTATGGCGAATTAGAAACCTCCGCCCCGACGTTATCATTTGTCGCTTTCCACCCGATGCTCGTGCAGGACACGGTAACCACTCCGCTTCTGCGGTCTTAGCAGAAGAAGCATTCAAAATTTCAGGAGACCCTACCAAGTATCCCGAACAGTTAAAATACGTAAAACCCTGGCAAGCTAAAAGAGTAGTTTGGAATACTTTTAATTTTGGAACGGTTGCCCAAACCCAAAAACCTGCCGAAAAAGAATGGATTCAGGTAGATATTGGGGTTTTTAATCCGCTTTTGGGTAAATCATACAATGAAATTGCGGCAGAAAGTCGCTCACAGCATAAATCACAAGGTTTTGGCGTTCCTCGTGGACGGGGAGCGAGACCAGAATATTTAGTTCATAAGTTTGGCGATAGAGCCGAGAAAGACCTGTTTGATGGTATTGACATCACTTGGAACAGAGTAAATGGAGGCAATGCCATTGAGACGATTATCCAAGAAGCCATTAAAAACTTTAATCCCGAAAAGCCCTCTACCATCGTTCCAAACTTGGTAAAGGCCTATCAATTAGTAGATAAATTAGAAGATGAGTATTGGAAAAACCAGAAGAAAAAAGAATTAGACAACCTCATCATTGCTTGCTCTGGATTATATTTTGAAGCAAATCCAAATGAATACGCTGCCGCTTCAGGTGAAAAAATCAATGTGGTAACTACTGCTGTGAA
>JALONS010000223.1 GCA_025454855.1 Arcicella sp. | reverse complement strand
GTTCACTACGCTTGCTCCCAATACTTTTCTGATACCGATTTCTTTGGTGCGTTGTTCTGCCGTGAAAGTTGCTAAACCAAAAAGCCCCAAACAGGCTATTAGTATTGCCAAAACTGCAAAACTGATAAAGACTTTTCCGATGCGTTGTTCAGTACGATACATATTATCGAAGGCTTCATCCAAGAATTCATAGTTGAGGGGAGTCCCACCAGCTCTTGCTTTCCATTTTTCTTCGATTTTGGCAAGGCTCTGCTTAAAATCATCAGATTGAACTCGTACCGAAATCATTCCGTAAGAATTTTTGGCAAGACACATTGAAAGACTTGCTACATTTTCTCGTAGTGATGCGTAATTGAAGTTTCTAACCACTCCGATAATCGTGAATGGAATTAACTCTTTTAGGTTACTGCCATAGGTATATAATTTTTGACCAATAGGATTTTTATAGCCCGTTTGTTTGGCTGTGGTTTCGTTGATGATGATAGCCGACGAATCTGTTGCCATGTTTTTGTCAAAATCACGTCCAGCTACAAACTGCATTTTCAATGTTGTGGTATAGTCATAACCTACTTCCCAAAATTGCATCGAAATGCCATTCCCAGCACCTATCTGTCCTTCTGACCAAAAGATAGTGTTATTTCGGTAGGATGGTGTTGGCAAAAAAGCACTAATAGTAGCATTTTTTACACCTGAGATTTGTAATAATTCGTTTTTGAACGATTCTAAGCCTCTTTCTAATAGGTTGGTATCGTTGATGACAATCACTTGTTCACGACTGAAACCGATATTTTTCTTCTGGATAAAATCTAATTGTCGATAAATAATAATCGTAGAAATGATAAGAACTATCGAAGCAAAAAACTGAAAAACGACCAAACTATTTCGTAAATAACCACCCTTGTTGGTAGAGGTTAGTTTGCCTTTTAGTACACTGATTGGTTTGAATGAAGACAAAAACAAAGCAGGATAAATACCAGCTAAAAAGCCCACTATAAGAGCAGAACCAAGTAAAATTGGTAACAAAAGTGGTTTTTCGGTGAATGAGAGGCTTAGATTTTTAGCTGATAAATCATTGAAAAATGGCAGAATTAAAGTAGCAAATCCAAGTCCTAAGATGAAGGCAATTAGACTCATCAGAATAGATTCCGATAAAAATTGATTCATCAGCATTGTACGTTCTGACCCCATGACTTTACGCACGCCCACCTCTTTTGCCCGATTGACCGAACGTGCTGTACTGAGATTCATAAAATTGACACAAGCTATCAACAAAATGAAAAGAGCAATTGCCGAAAAAATGTAAACATACTGAATGCTGCTATTAGGCGAAAGTTCAAAGAACTTGTTAGAATGTAGATGAATATCTGTTAATGGAGTCAATCCTAAGGCTATTCGATTACCTGCTTTTTCTAATTCAGCCATACTCTTGATACCCATCACACTTCTTACTTGAGGCATCATGTATTTCTCAATGACCTTACCAAATTGAGATTGTAATTGCTCTGGTTTTGTACCTTCTTTAAATACTAAATAGGTGAAAAAATTATTATTCAGCCAGTTATTTGCCCTACTATCAGCTGAACCTTCCATCGAAAGAAACATATTTCTGCCTGTGAAATGTGAGTTTTCGGGGATATTTTCCATTACACCTGTTACTTTATAGGCTTTCTCATCAATAATCATTGCCATGCCCAAAACTTTTGTTTTTCCGAAGTATTTTTGAGCAGTTTTTTCATCTAAAACTATCGTGAATGGTTCTTTCAACGCCGTTTTGGCATCACCTTCAATCAGTGGAATATCAAAAACCTCAAAAACCGAATTATCGGCGAATATAGACATATTCTCACGGATACGCTGATTTCCTTTTTTAACCAAAATGTCAATGGGTCTTAGTCGGGTGAAGGTTTCGATGAATGGGTAATCGTTTTTTAAAGCAGTACCCATACCGTCAGCAACAGTAGCAAATGCCTTATCTTGACCGCCAAATTTGACATCAAAATCAATTCGATAAATCCTGTCGGCTTTTTGATGATAGCGGTCGTAGTTGATTTCATCTAAAACATAAAGCGAAATTAACAAACACGTAGCCATACCCACGGCAAGCCCACCGATGTTGATTGCTGAATAAACCTTGTTACGTTGTAGGTTTCTGAATGCGATTTTTAGATAATTTTGTAGCATTGCTTTTTTGAGTTTGAGCCTATTTTTAATTGATAATACCCTACTTTCTGATTTCCTCTAAGTTGATTTGCTTACAGCCGTCGACGTTTCTTATAAAAAATACCCCATCAAATACTTTATTCCACTGGTTAATAAAATTTCGATGTTGTATTGCTTCTAAGGAACCTTTCATCGAAAATGCTTCATTCGTTTTAGTTTCATTCCAACCTTTCCAGTCTATAAAAGAAAAGTTCCAATTAGGGTTTATCCAGTTTTCAAAACTATTTTTCTTAGGTTTTTCTACTGCTATCGTGTAGTTCATACCTACCCAAATAGGATTTGCATTGTACGAAGTAACACCTATGACATAGTAACTGAATGGATTGGTTTTCTTGTTACCTAAAAAATGCCCTGTCATCACTCCCTTCTGATTGTTATCTTCAAAGTCTTGATTGAATTTAGCAATGTGTGCGTTATGAGCCCAAATAATTATTTTTTCGTTTGGGAACTTATATTTTAACAGCCACATCAGGTTGTTGAACATCTGCCTATCTCTTTTAGTATAGTTGTAGTCGGTATAATAAGTTTTATGCAAAACATCAATCATCTGTTCATAACTCAATTTGATGTTATCTATCATTAGTCTCTCTTCTATACTTAGGCTGTCTAATTTTTTCTCTTTTAGTAGCTTACTGATTGAAGCCCAACCGTTTTCCAAAGCTGTTGAATCTGGCTCTTTGTAAGTCCAGTAGTACGTCTGTGGTAAGTTTTCCAAGACAACTTTTGCTTGTATAGAATCTTGTTTGGTATTTATAATTTTTGAGAAAATTTGAGAGGCTCGATTCACTAAATTTTTAACCGTGTAACTACCGTGAAACTGGCTGTCCATACCAGCAATCTGCAAGGGGCTTTGGGTTGTATGTGTTTGAGAGATGTATTCGTAAAGGAATGATTTTGCTTTATCACACCACGCCCAATTACCCATTACATTGTCGAAAATGAAATGATTTATGGAGTCTTGGGTTTTAGGAATATTTTCAAAACCATAGGTAAGTCCGAAATAATCACTTTCAAAAACAAGTACATTAAATCCCTTTTGTTCGTGAAGGTATCTTACCAATCTTCCTTTTGCCTCAAACGTAGTGCCATCGCCGTGGTTTTGTTCACCCAAAGCCACAATCCTACTATCGCCAATGGCTCTACCAACCACTTCAAGGTCAGTTACTCCATTATCTTTGATACTCAAATGCTTTATTTCAACCGCACTTTTTTTTACATAATCTTTTACCGTTGTTTGGGCAATAATTGATTGACTTGCCCAATAAAATATTAGCAAAAAAGATAGGATGTTTTTGGGTTTGGTATAATCGTTTTTCACTTTTCTTAAAAACCAAAATGTTAGTAATAAAACCACTGTAAGAATACCAAATCCAATGGTTATCATATTTTTTAATTGGTGGTCTTGTTCATCAAAAAAAAAAATTAGGCTTCAAGTAGATATAGCCTTGCTGATTGTCGAGTATGAAATTAAATTTTTTGAGTAATTGATTTCCCAGAAGTCCACCGCCTTCCGTGTATCCAGTGGCTACGTTGTATTTCTTGTCGAGATTGATAATGCCATCATTGATGGTAGTATCTGCCAAATATAGTATTGGAATTTTGGCAATGGCTCTATCTCCAATAGCTAAAACCTTTGAAAAATTATCGTATAAACGGTGTTTGTTTAGAAAGTTAAAACTTACAATTCCGTTGCCTGTATTGCCAGTATCAAAGAGAAACCAATCACTGTATTGTTTCCCTTCCAACTCAAAACTGGCGTTTATTAATGGTTTTACCCCACCTTCCAAAAGCATCGGATATTTTCGATATTTACTATCAAGCACTGGCATTATATCGCTGATAATCAGTATTTTTTTGTCGTAATCTGCCACTACATACTTATCCAGAAACAGTCCATTGCCAAAAATCGCATCTTCGTATCGGTCCATATTCTTGGTTTCAACAAACTCAATATTCTTCCATTCGATTTTACCAATTCTCACGGTGTTCGTACTACTCAGTCGGGTTTGATTAGCACCATCACTGTTTATCAATGTTGTGGTTTTATCAAAATTCATGGATACTTTTTTGACCGACTTATGGTTGATATTACACATTCCCAGTCCACCAGCTCCCAAATCAAACTGAAACATCAACTCTGCTGAATTATTTATCCTGCCTTTCACATAAATTCTGTTGTCTGTAATTGTAAAAGGAATGGTATCAATAGCCACTGATTGCGTCCGTTCAAGTATTTTGGGATAAGTAGCCGATATACGAGTGTAACAACTATCTTTACCATTGAGCAAGATGATAAAGTCCTGATTTTCGCCATATTTCATATCAAAAGCAATGGAATCTTTATCAGTAATGAATGTTACTCTTTGCTCCTTCCGTGGAATATCTACGTAATAAATATCGGGCTTTGTTTCGGGGAAAATTACCCAGAAATTCTGCTTAAAATTTGCCCCATCTCTGATTTTCACGTTTTTGGATGTTGCCTTAATAACTGGTAATTTTTGGGCAAACAATCCTGTCGTAAACATCAAAATCAGCGTTATAATGTATGTTATTTTCTTCATCGTTGTTTTGTACAATTTACTCTGTCCGCAAACTCTTCACAGGATTCGCTAAGGCTGATTTTAGTGCCTGATAACTAATCGTTAGAATGGTTATGAACACTAATATCAGTGCCACCGAACCAAACATCCAGCCATTCAATTCTACTCTGTATGGATAATCAGCCAAGAATTTATCGCCTAAAAACCATGCTATCGGGAAGGCAATAATTACCGCAATCAAGACTAATTTCAAGAAATCTTTGGTTAGCATCGTGGCGATGGTGCTGGCACTTGCTCCCAAAACTTTTCGAATACCAATTTCTTTGGTACGTTTTTCGGCTGATAAAGTTGCCAAACCGAACAGCCCTATACATGAAATGAACATAATCAAGATGGCTGAAAAAGTAATGATTTGCTTCCATTTAGCCTCTTTTTCATATTGTTTAAAATTCGACTCATCCTTGAAAGCGTAGGCATATGGGCGAGTTGGTTGTAATTGTTTGAAGAGTTTTTCTATGTATTTGAGAGTTGCAGGTGTGTTTGTAGGTTTAATTTTTATATTCAACAATGAGAAATCACTTCTTTGAGGGTCGGTGGTAAACAACTGTGGGTTTATTTTATCATACAGTGAAGCATAATGGTAATCTTTTACCACACCCACTACTTGATATTTACGTTTGTTGAAAAAGAAATCTACCGTTTGCCCTATGGGATTTTTCCAACCCGCCTCTTTCACAAATGCTTCATTGACGAGTATAGACTGAGAAGAATCAGAGGGGAAGTTTTTTGAAAAATTACGCCCTTGCTTGATTGGAATTTTGAAAGTGGGCAAATAATCATGGTCAATAATATCCATCGCAAAGGTTATTTCTTGCTTGTTATTCACGTTTGCTAAAGTAAACCATTCACCATTATTTCTTGGAGCAACTCTCTGAATATCAGGATTTTTTAATAGTTCAGTTCTAAAAACATCGGTTTGCGTGCGGGTCATCCGACCTGTTTCAACCATTACGATATTCTTATCATCGTAGCCTAAATCTTGATGGGTCAGAAAATCAAATTGGTAGTATAAAATTAGGGTTGCCATCATCATAAAAGCAGCCAACGAAAACTGGAAAATGACCAAACCTTTTTGTAGGTAATTTCTACTGGAAAACTTAAAACGACCATAGAGGGTATCGACAGGGCGGAAACTTGAAAGTACCAGTGCTGGATAAATCCCAGCTAAGAATCCCGTTAAGATAAATAATAGGAAATATATTGTAATTAGCTTGTAATCAAATAGATAAGAGATAGATAGGGCTTTATTAGCTAATGAGTTGAAGATGGGTAGGGTCAATTCTACCAATATAATAGCCAATAAGAAGGCTATTAAACTTAATACAAATGACTCACCCATAAACTGCCAAACCAACTGTTTTCTATCGCCCCCAACAACCTTTCGAATACCTATTTCCTTGCCTCTTTTTACAGAACGAGCTACCGTAAGATTGATAAAATTGATACAAGCAATCAACAATAAAAATGCGGCAAGCCCCATCAATACATACGAGTACATGGGGTTACTATCATCATAAAGCCCATTTTGCGACTTGAAATCCGTTGAAAGGTGCATGGCTAACATAGGCTGTAAACCGTATTGAATTTTGCTGGTATAATTCCAAGTTTTCTTGGCATCTACCAGTTGTTCTTTTGCTTCATGGGCATAAATACGGGCAAATTTAGCTTCAACGGTCTTGGGGTTCGCTAAGGGTTTTAACGTTACAAAAGTGTTCAAGAAAAAGTTAATCCATTGATTATCATGCTTTTTATCTCGGTGCAAGGGCATTAATAATTCAACTTTGATAGAAGAATTTTGAGGAGCTTTTTTGATAACTCCTGCAATTGTAAATGGCTGAAAACCACCATCATAATCAATGGATAAGGTTTTGCCGAGTGCGGATTTTTTACCAAAATATTTTGTTGCGATTTCCTCCGTAACCACGATAGATTGTGGGTCTTTCAAAGCCGTTTTGGGAGAACCTTCTACAAAGTCAAATGTAAAAATCGAGAAGAACGAACTATCCACTTTGTGTGCTTCTTGTGCAATTACATCCGTTCCTTTTTTGATGTTAAATCGCTCTCCTTGTAGCCGCACAAATTTGTCAATTTCAGGAATTTGCCGAGCAAATGTAGGACCTGGAACCATACCCGTTATTCCAAATTTATTCACCTTTCCTTCGGGTGAAGTTTCCGTTGAAACAATGCGATAAATGTTATCGACGTTTTTGTGAAAACGGTCGTAACTCACCTCATCTTTGGTATAAAGTACAATCAACATACAACAGGCAAGTCCGATGCTCAAGCCTGCAATATTGATAAACGAAAACACCTTGTTTCTCAACAAGTTTCGGAGGG
>JALONS010000222.1 GCA_025454855.1 Arcicella sp. | reverse complement strand
GTCCCTTCTTGTTTAGATTCCTTGAGCCGATAAAAGGGTTCAAATATTTTTTCCTTTTTTTCGGAAGGAATTTTCAAACCGTCATTTTCAAATTCAATGGTGTAGTTCACCGCATTTTGTGCGAATGGAAGCATTCTTACCCTGATTTTTTTGTGGGCAAATTTGATAGCATTACTGAATAAATTACTAAAAATTTTATTGAGAGCCTCCTCATCCACGTAGGCATAAATATCGGTAGGAGGGTATTCGATACTCAAATCTAATTTTCTTTTTCTGGTGAGTGCCGTGAAATTGAGATACGATTCTTTTAGTAACTCAGTGATATTTACTTCTTTCAAATCTATATTAAAACTTTTTGTTTCTACTTTCCTAAAATCTAAGATTTGAGTAACCAGTGTGATGAGTCGGTTTGTATTCCTATCCATTAGTACAACATCTTCTTGTATTGAAGGAATTTCAGGAACTTGCTCTAAAAGATTCTCGATAGGACCTTTGATGAGTGTTAAAGGAGTTCTTATCTCATGGGCTAAATTGGTAAAAAAGTCAATTTTAGCTTCATAAATCTCCTTTTCTTTACGGTCTTCAATAATGATATGATAGCTTACGAATAGTTGATAAATTACAGCGATAAAAATAATTGAATACACCAGATATGCTCCAAAAGAAGCCCACCAAGGAGATAGTATATTGATTATCAGCTGCTTTTCTTCTTTTAATTGGGTGTTTCCGTTAATGGATGCCCTGAGTTGGAAAATATACGTTCCTGAGGAAAGGTTGGTGAAATAAACTTTCCGATTGGGTTTTATTTCAGTCCATCCATTATCTAAGCCTTTCATGAAATAGCTAAAAATGGTTTTTTCGGGCGATGCGTAACTGAGAGCCGTAAAGTCGATACTGAATGAAGATTTATCATGTGGTAAGGTTATTTCTTGGGTGTGTATAATTGACTGTTTAAGAATAGAATCTTGATAATCATTCTTTTCTAATTTATTATCAATGTGAAAATCGGTAATAAACAAAGGAGCGTTAGTGGGGCTTTGAACTATATTTTTGGGGTTGAAAGTTATCATGCCTTTTATACTTCCTAAGTACATCTTGCCAGCGAGGTCTATGTAGCCCGAATTATAGTTAAACTGATTGCTCAATAGACCATTATCTTTAGTGTAAGTTACGATACGTTTATTTTGGGCTCCGTATGCTGATGGTTACAATAAAGCAGGTAAGTTTAAAATGGCTGATATTAACGGAGATGGCAAGATTACCGACGACGACCGTACTATCATTGGTAATCCACACCCTGACTTTGTGTATGGGTTGAATCTAAAAGGCGTTTGATTTAACCATATTTATGAACGGAACTCAGGGTAACGACGTGTTTAACTATACTCGTTATTTCTCTGATTTCAATACTTTCCAAGGCAACCGTTCTAAACGTGCTTTGTACGATGCTTGGCAACCAACCAACAAAGGTGGTACAGTACAGTACCTATTATGGATGCTAACGACCAAGTGAGTAGCCTTCCATCAAGTTATTATATTGAAGATGGTTCGTATTTCCGTATCAAGAACGTCCAATTGACTTATAACCTTCCAGAAAAAATTGGGAGAAGAATTGGGTTAGATAACGCTCAAATTTATGTGCAAGCTCAGAACTTAGCTACGTTTCTTTGGTAAATCAAATCAGAAACCGTGCGGCTAATCCTGCGGGATGGGTACAAAGAGCTACTCAAGGGGCTAATCGTGATGCTTACAGTTTAGTGTTTAATAACGGTACACCAGTACCAGCTGCTAATTATGTTATTAGACCTTACTCAGCGGCTTGGACGGATGCTGCCATAGCCCGTAAAGCGGTACGCTTCGAGACTCGTTTGGAGTTTGGTATGGAAGGACACCGTTTCTTTGATTTAGTACGTTGGGGTATTGCCGCCGAAATGCTCAATAAATACGTGGCATCGGAAGGTAACAAACGAGTGTATCTGAAAGGGGCTAACTTTGTGAAAGGCAAACACGAATTTTTCCCAATTCCTCAAGAGGCAATCGACCGTTCTGAAAAGGATGGTAAACCCACACTCGCACAAGACCCTGCATACAAATAACAATAGTAGGGATACTTTCCTGAGAAATCTAATAAAAGAGATGGTAAACTTTACCATCTCTTTTGTGTTTACAGGGAAATTAATCTCTACAATTCCGCAAAAAATCACCTAAAATGGTATTAAATTTATATTTATTTTGAAATAAAAATGTTCAATCATTTTTGAAATGTGTAAACTAATGACCCACAAATTTAAACTGCTGATTGTTTTAATAGGCTGTGTATTGACCCTGTTTTCGTGTAGCGATGATACTGTATTCACAAAACTCCCCACTGATGAAACAGGCATTAATTTTTCAAACCGTATTACCGAGTTGGACACAATGAACGTGCTGACTTTTGAATATGTAAATAACGGCGGAGGAGTAGCATTAGGTGATTTCAATAATGATAATTTGGTGGATGCGTACTTTACAGGAAATCAAGTTGATAATAAGCTGTTTCTGAACAAGGGCAATATGAAGTTTGAAGATATTTCTCAGAAAGCCAATGTGGAGGCAAAGGGAAAGTGGTGTTCGGGGGTGGCGTTGGTGGATATTAACAACGATAAGTTACTGGACATTTACGTTTGTGCAACGGTGAAAAAAGTTGCTGCCGAAAGGGCTAATCTACTCTACGTAAATCAAGGAGCGGGTAAAGATGGTGTTCCTACGTTTAAAGAAATGGCTCAGGAATACGGCATTGCGGATACCACCCATACTACTATCGCTACTTTTTTCGACTATGATAATGATGGTGATTTAGACCTCTACATTTTGGTAAATGAAATGGATGATACCCGTTTCCCTAATAAATATCATGATAAAATTGTGGACGGTTCTTCTAAAAGAACGGATAGGTTGTACCGCAATGATTTCTCTAAAGAACTCAATCATCCTGTTTATACCGACGTAAGTAAACAAGCAGGTATTTTGATTGAAGGTTACGGATTGGGCGTAAATATTACAGATATAAATCGTGATGGATGGAAGGATATATACGTAACCAACGATTATTTAACCAATGATTTATTGTACATCAATAACCACGACGGCACGTTTACCGACCAAGCCGCTGATTATTTTAAACATACTTCTTATTCGGCAATGGGCAATGACGTTGCCGACCTCAACAACGATGGTCTCGTGGATATTTTAGCCGTTGATATGATGCCCGCTGATAATTATCGTAAGAAAATGATGACGATGGCAAATAATTATCTGACTTACCAAAATAACGAGCAGTATCATTACATCTACCAATATCCACGCAATACTTTGCAGCTAAATCAGGGAGTGAATCCAAAAACGGGTAAACCTGTTTTCAGTGAAGTGGGGTTATTGTCGGGCATTGCTGAAACGGATTGGAGTTGGACTCCGATGATTACAGATTTTGATAACGATGGTTTCCGTGATGTCATCATTACCAATGGATTTCCCCGTGATATTACCGACCAAGATTTTATGATTTACCGTTCGGAAGTGGGTAGTTTGGTAGGACCAATGATGCTTTTAGATTCTATCCCTTCCGTTAAAATTGCTAATTACGCTTACAAAAACACAGGTAATACGAGTGGTGATACGCCTCTTTTTAAGGATGTTACGAAGGCTTGGGGGATGGATACACCGAGTTTCTCTAACGGTGCTGCCTACGCCGACTTAGATAATGACGGAGATTTAGATTATATCATCAATAATATCAATGATTCGGCTTCGGTTTATCGGAATAATAGCATTCAACTCAAACCCGAAGAAAGTAATTATTTGCGGGTAAAATTGAATGGATTGGCACAAAATATTAACGGTATCGGAGCATGGATAGAAATCTCTTATGATAAAGGACAAAAGCAAGTGTATGAAAATACACCTTATCGGGGTTATTTATCAACCATTGAGAATATAGCTCATTTTGGACTTGGGAAAACCAAGAAAATCGAGGAAGTAAAAATTACATGGCAAAGTGGCAAACAGCAAATTTTGAAAGACGTAAACGTTAATCAGGTTTTAGTAGTGGATGAACGTTTGGCGGTGAGTAGCAAGCCCTCGGCAGAAAATACGGAACAGATGACGATTTTTAAAGACATAACCGATTCACTTTCAGTAAATTATACTCATCAAGAATTAGACGCTATTGATTTTAACGTTCAAAAATTATTACCACATAAATTATCACAGTTTGGACCAGCCATTGCCGTTGGTGATGTAAACGGGGATGGTTTAGAAGATATTTATATCGGTGGGGCGGTGAAATATAAAGGGACTTTTTTGCTTCAAAACAAAATGGGAAAATTTATCGCTGCTGACCTCATCGAAGGAGAAGTAAATGCTACCAAATTGGCGGAAGATATGGGCGTTTTATTGTTTGATGCCGACCATGACAATGACCTTGATTTGTACGTAGTAAGTGGTAGCAATGAAGCCCCTAAAGATGCGGCAGAATATCAAGATAGATTGTATGAAAATGATGGAAAAGGACATTTTAAACAACAAAAAAATGCTTTGCCGACTTTCCTAAAAAGTGGTTCTTGTGTAAAAGCCAGTGATTATGACCACGATGGCGACCTTGATCTTTTCGTGGGAGGACGGATGGAAGTAAACGCTTATCCCAAACCCGTATCGAGTTATATCTTGCGAAATGATTCACAAAAAGGAGGGCTTAAATTCACGGATATTACCCAACAAATTGCCCCGAACCTTAAAAACGTAGGCTTAGTTTGTGATGCCCTTTGGACTGATATTGACAACGATGGTTGGATAGACCTCATGCTGGCGGGAGAGTGGATGCCTTTGATGATTCTGAAAAATGCTAACGGAAAATCTATGAAACCCATTCAAAATGAGGTACTTAACAAACAAGTAGGTTTGTGGACGAGTCTATCAGCGGGAGATTTTGATAATGATGGTGATATGGATTACATCGCTGGGAATTTGGGAGAGAATACCCTCATGAAAGCCTCCGACGAATTTCCAGTAAGTATTTACGGCAAAGATTTTAATACGGATGGTATTTATGATGCCATTCCAACGGTTTTTTATAGGGATGGCGAAGGAAAGAGGAGAGAAGTAACCTTTCATGGACGGGACGATTTGGCTAAACAAATGAACACCATTCGTAGGAAATTCCCTAATTTCCAAAAGTTCGCCAAGGCAACTATCAATGAGGTATTGTCGGAAGAAGAACTCAAAGATGCCCAAATCTTGAAGGCTAATTTCTTGAAAACTGCCTACATCGAGAACCTCGGAAAAGGAGAATTTAAAATTTCGGCAATGCCTACACAGACGCAAACTGCTCCCATCAATGGCATGGTAGTGGAAGATTTTGACGCTGACGGCAATTTAGATGTATTAATCGTGGGCAACGACTACGGTACGGAAGTATCAGTAGGACGATTCGATGCCTTCAACGGATTGTTATTAAAAGGAGACGGCAAAGGTAATTTCATGTCTCAAACCATTGCTCAGACCGCTTTTTGTGTAACTGGCGATGCCAAAGGATTAGTCAGAATCAACAATCCAGCGGGTAAACCTTTGATGATGGCAACACAAAATCTCGGAGCTTTGAAAGTCTTTAAAACCAATGCCGCCCTCAGCACCCGAAATCTTCAACCCAACGATGCCGTAGTGATTGAAAAATTGGCTAATGGGAAAATTCGGAGAAAAGAAGTTGGCTACGGAACGTCATTTTTATCACAATCATCCAGAAGCATTGTGTTGTCGCCCAAAGTGAAATCAGTGGAGGTAATAGACGGACAGGGCAAGAAGCGGACGTTGTGATAGTGTTTGAGATTTGTGTAGGATGGCGATTCACATAGCTAAAAACTTGATTATTAACAGAGAATTACTCAAAATATTGATGTTTTGTATAATTATTGGGATTTTATTTTGATTTATTTAATGAGAAGTCATACTTTTACAGAAAATTAATAGAACTGTATAGAACACTTGATTCAAAACTAATCTTAAAAGAAAGACAACTTACATACAATGGCAAACATCACATTAGGAGACAAAGAATATTTTGCGGGTATTGGCAAAATCCAGTTTGAAGGAAGAGAATCAGATAATCCTCTGGCGTTTAAATGGTACGACGAAAATCGTATCGTGTCGGGCAAGAGCATGAAAGACCATTTACGCTTTGCTACGGCGTACTGGCATACATTCTGCGGAACGGGAGCCGACCCATTCGGACCGGGAACGAAACAATTCCCTTGGGATGCTAAAAATGATGCCGTTGGTCGTGCGAAAGATAAAATGGATGCCGCCTTTGAATTTATGACCAAGTTGGGAACGCCCTACTACTGTTTTCATGATATTGACTTGGTAGATGAGGGAAATTCTTTGGCAGAATACGAAAGTAATTTATCGGCTATTGTGGATTACGCTAAACAAAAACAAGCCGTTAGTGGCGTGAAATTGTTGTGGGGAACCGCCAATGTATTCTCGAATCCGAGATACATGAATGGAGCATCTACCAATCCCGATTTTAACGTATTGGCTCATGCAGGTACACAAGTGAAAAATGCTATTGATGCCACGATTGCTCTCGGAGGTGAAAATTACGTATTTTGGGGTGGTAGAGAAGGCTACATGACCTTGTTGAATACTGACATGAAGCGTGAAAAAGCACATTTGGCTAAATTTTTAACCATCGCTCGTGACTATGCCCGCAAAAATGGCTTTACTGGTAAGTTCTTTATTGAGCCAAAGCCTTGTGAGCCTACCAAGCATCAGTACGATTATGATTCGGAAACGGTGATTGGTTTCTTGAGAGAACACGGTTTAGAAAACGATTTTATGCTAAATATTGAGGTGAATCACGCTACTTTGGCGGGTCATACTTTCCAGCATGAATTACAAATTGCGGCAGATACGGGCTTTTTGGGTAGTATTGATGCCAACCGTGGAGATTATCAAAACGGATGGGATACAGACCAATTCCCTACGAACTTAAATGAACTGGCGGAATCGATGCTTATCATTTTGGAAGCGGGTGGAATTACGCAGGGAGGTATTAATTTTGATGCCAAAACTCGTAGAAATTCAACGGATTTAGATGATATTTTCTTGGCTCATATCGGTGGAATGGATGCTTTTGCTCGTGCGTTGGTAAT
>JALONS010000221.1 GCA_025454855.1 Arcicella sp. | reverse complement strand
TTTAGCGATTCTCAAACTGATGCGTAAGTACGGGGTGGAAATCGATGTAGTATCTCCCGAAGAACTCCGTTTGGCACTGATGGCAGGGTACGAAGGTTCACAAATTACTTTTACGCCCAGCGGTGTATCATTTGATGAGATTGAATTGGCAGCTGAGTTGGGAACTCGTATCAACTTGGACAATTTAGATGTTTTAGAAAAATTTGGGAAACTTTATGGTAATTCCAAAGGAGCATTGATTCGTTTGAAACCGCACGTTTTTGGTGGCGGCAACGAAAAAATCATGACGGCTCACCCCGAATCTAAGTTCGGCATCTCCATTCATCAGAAAGATGATATTTTGGCAATCATCAAAAAATATAATATGAAAATCATCGGTTTACATCAACATACAGGTTCGGATGTGAAAAATGCCGATGCTTTTACACAGGCAGCTTCAGCTATTTTAGACATTGCTTCTGAATTTAAAGACTTAGAAATCATAGACTTAGGTGGTGGTTTTAAAGTTCCTTACAAAGACGGAGATTCCATTACGGATATGGCGGAGGTTGGTAAAGTGTTGAGCGATTCCTTTTTGACTTTTTGTAAAAACTACGGTCGTGAATTACAACTTTGGTTCGAACCTGGTAAATTTTTAGTGAGTGAAGCAGGAACTTTCTTGGCTACTGCCAACGTGGTGAAGCATGACCCTATCAAGACTTTCGTGGGTATCAACTCAGGTTTAAACCATTTGGGCAGACCCATGATGTACGGGGCATTTCATGATATTTTTAATGCTTCTAACCAGGACAATTCTGAACAAAACGAATATAGAGTAGTAGGCTACATTTGCGAAACGGATACTTTTTCGTGGACTCCAGAGGGTAAACAAGGTGAAAGATTAATGAACAAAGTAGCAGCAGGAGATATTATTGCCATCAAAAATGCAGGAGCATATTGTTTTTCAATGGCTTCTCAGTATAATTCAAGGCTTTTACCAGCGGAAGTTTTGGTAATTGATGGCGAAGCAAAATTGATTCGTAAACGTGATACTTTTGAGGATATTGTTCGGAATTTAGTAGAGGTGGAGATTTAGAGAATAGAGGGCAGAGGTTAGCGATTACTATCCAACCTCTGCCTTCTATTCTCTACTTTTAAAACATATAACCAATACCAAATGTAGCTAAAATACTTTTATTGTTAGAGTTCTTCAAATCATAGAAAGCACGAGTTTCTATCATCAAACCTCCTCCTAATTTTACACCTAAACCTAATACAGCTCCGTAACCAAATCTATCTACATTAGTCAAATCACCCGTAACTGAGGTCTTTACTCCTCCTGTCGATTCCTCACTATTGAAACTCAACAAATAATCTGCGTAGCCCCCAGGATTTATCATAAACTTAGTAGGTCCTTGTCCGAGTTTAATGTTAAAAGTGATAGGTGCCAAAATACTACCTGTTGTAGTTTTGTCATAATCAGCTCCTACAGATACTTTCACATTAGCCATCGAATACAATACCTCTGGCTGAATGGCAATGGCTTCACTAATTGGAATATTCACGATTAAACCTGCATTGACCCCTGGAGCAATATCTAAACTTCCTCCAGACTCGAATGAAAACACTTGATTTGCTTCTGCTCTCAATCCAAAGCTAACTCCTCCTTTATCTCCACTCGATTCTCTCGGTTTTCTTACTTTCTCAGGTTTGGGTTCACGGGCTGGTCGCTCTCTCTCTGGCTTAGGTTCTCTTACCTTTTCGGGTTTAGGTTCGGGAGTGGGCTTAGTTTTATTACCTTTTGAGGGTCCAGATGATTGAATAGTTGTCGTTGAAGACGGAGTATTCGTCTGCGAATTATTAGTTGGACTCGTCGTCGTGGTCGTCGTAGTAGTAGTCTTCTTTTCCTCTACGGGTGCCGTCACTACTGGACTTGTGGTCGTTGTTGTAGTGGTTTTGGTCGTAGTTGTTTTGGCAGGAGTCTTACTCGTCGTTGTCTTGACGGTCGTAGTGGGTTTCTTGGTCGTTGTTGTTGTTGGCTTTTTTTGCTGGGCTATGGCTATTGTACCACTCATACAGAAACATAGCAAGGCAGTCATAAAATGATTTTTCATGATTTAAAACGGATTATGTGGATTATACAAATTTCAGATACTTAAGTTTTCTATACCTGTTACACCATGCAAGGTATAAAGTATAAATTGAAAGTAATTGACCATTTAATAAGTCAAAGTGACCATTAAATAAATATTTTGTCGGTTTAAATTCGATTCCCTTCATTATCTCAAAAAAACTCTTCTGCCAACTTTGGAATTGAATTTTGTGAAAATCGGAAAAAATGTCACTTAAATAAATTGCAAAACTATCCAAAAGCGACAAAATGACATTAAAAGTCAAGTGGTATGAGAATTGAAGTAATGGAATCATCTTTGAAACATTCAAAAAAATAGATTTATCAAACATTCAAAAAATACTAAGATTATGAAACTTGTAAGATTCAATCAACCAGCAAACTCTTTTTTAAATTCAGAATTCAATCATTTATTTAACCATTTAGATACCATGTTCCCAACAAAATCATTCAATAACGTAACCTACAATAACATTCCAGCCGTGAATGTAAAAGAAAGTGAAAATGCCTTTGCTATCGAGGTAGCAGCACCAGGCTTGAAGAAAGAAGATTTCAAAATTAGTCTTCACGAAAATCGTTTGACTATCTCTGCAAAACAAGAGGAAAGTTCAGCCGAAAAAACAGATAAATACACTCGTCAAGAGTTCAATTATACTTCTTTCCAACGTACTTTTACTTTGCCCAAAAATGTGGATGGTGAAAAAATAGAAGCCACTTATACAGATGGAATTTTACACGTGGGGCTTCCTAAAAAAGAAGAATTAAAACCTGCTGTTAAAGAGATTGCAGTGGCGTAAGATAAGTTTTGTAGCACGGGCTAAAGCCTGTGCTACTTTTCTTAATTTCTAATATCAAAACCCCAGTTGAGTTTACTACGGAGGGTATTCAGAAAATTGGTATCCGATAACTTGATAATATTAGCTTTGAATTTTTCTCGTTGCATTCTTATCCTCACATTGCTATCCACTACTTTCGAGCGAGCATCTAAGGAAATCAAGTAATTACTACTTCTGCTCTCTATCTCAAAATCCATCACTACATCCGTAGAAACCACTAAGGGACGCACATTGAGATTATGTGGACTCATGGGAGCAACCACAAAAATATCTGAACTTGGCATTACTAACGGTCCACCAACACTCAAATTGTACCCCGTAGAACCCGTAGCCGTTGCAATAATTACGCCATCAGCCCAGTAAGAATTGAGATATTCACCATTCAAGAAAGCCTTTACTACAATCATTGAAGAAGTATCGGTTTTCATAATACCCAACTCATTCAGACCAAAATTCACCCCATTAAAAATATCCAATGGTTGATGATTGAGCGTAGCTTCAATGCTCACTAATGTTCTTTGGTCGAGGGTGTAGTTACCCGTAAAAACTTCTTCCAGACTTTCCTGTATTTTATCAGGAGAAACTGTTGCCAAAAAGCCCAGTCGCCCCGTATTGATACCCAAAATAGGGGTCTCACGGCTACCAACGTGCGTAACAGCATCTAAGAGTGTACCGTCACCGCCTAAACTAAGCATAAAATCAGCCTCAAAAAGATTGGTATTATCTGTGTAGTGAGAATTTGCCGTACAAATCACGCCCACATCCGTAAGAAATTGCTGATATGAGTGAGAAATCTGGATTTCAATACCCTTCTCTGCCAATGTATCAAACATTGATTGCACAAAAGGCTTGGCTTCTTCCTTAAAATTTCGCCCGTGAATGGCTATTTTCATGAAAATATCTTTTGTAATTAAATGAAGTCAGGATTCAGTACTTAAAGCTGTAAAGTACAAATTGCTGATAATTAATACTTTATAGCAAAAACAAATAGAACTTAACTTTGAAACAGATGCTCAATACTCAACATTTAAACTTTAGAATGTTGGATATTATCTGATGTATTATTTTTCCGATACCGATAAGTTCACATCAAAATTAAACAAAAGAGTAGTCGCTACGTGCTAAAATGTATTTTTTATTTAAAGTCATTCGGAGAGGCATTCAGTGAGGTAGAACAATAATTAAGAATTTCTTAACATCCACTTGGTTAATAGCCTAATTCTTTCATCTATATTTGTATATTATTCTACAATTCAAGCCAAATTTACTTTTAGCTTAACTTATCATCAAACTTCCCAGTATCTACCTCAAAGGCAATTTCCGCCTTACTGTTACAGTTTTTCTGTACCACATCAATTCAGTGTTTTACCATTTTAAAACTTACCTAAGTATCTATCATCCATTCGTTTAAATTAAGTTTTTCCTATCCTCAAGCGTATCGTTTCTATCAAGTTTAATCTTTAAAAATTGCACAAATCTTATGCAAGTGAATACTCGTGTTCATTGCATAAAGCTGTGTGGTTTTGCTACGCCTTTTCAAAGAAATATCGGCAAAACTTAAACTCCCTAAAATGATTATGCGTAAACTTTACACGGCTTCATCCTTCATTCTTATACTCTTATTGATGACTTTTTTTAGTAGTTTCGGACAAACCTACTACGCCATGTCATCGGGTAATTATACCGAAACTTTCACCTCATGGACATCACCTGCCACTAATTCATGGTCTTCCTTAACGGCTAATGCTGGCACTATTCCTTCAGCAACGGCAATCACTGCCTCTTCTGTAACATTCACAACGGGAACATCAGGAGGTATTCAAAATGGTGGTACTAATATTCAATTTTTATCCACAGGAACTACCGATAATTCAAGTTCGGTTGCTTTAGACCTCAACCTCAATTTTACTAATAGAAATGCGGGGACACTTAGCTTTGATGCTGCCACGGTATTTAATAGTACGGGGAACAGAGCAGGAAGTTTGAAAGTTTACTACGCTACGAATGGTACAACTTGGACAGAATTGACGAGTACCAATCTACCATTTACCGCTAATAATAATGTAGCAAAATCAGCAATGATTAGTCTGGCGTTACCTTCAGCATTGAACAATCAGCCAACCGTAAAACTAAGATTCTATTATCATAACGGAGGACCTGCCACATCCCCAACGGGTAGTCGCCCAAAAATCTCCATTGATAATCTGACGGTTACTTCCACCAGTACAGGTCCGAATTTATCCGTGAGTACCTCTACCCTATCGAACCTGAATTATTATACGGGCATGGGCCCCTCCACGGCTCAGAGTTATACTTTGATGGGTTCATCTTTAACGGGAGATGTTACCGTTACCGCTCCCCCTAATTTTGAAATTTCATCGGTTTCTGCCACTACTGATTTTAATACCACACTCACCATAAGCCCGTCGGCTGGTGAAATCAATAAACAAATTTTTGTACGACTTATCAGTGGTTTATCTCCTAATACTTATAACGGAGATATTACCAATAGTGGAGGTAGCTCGTCTAACAGTCCATCCGTTACGGTATCAGGTACAGTAGCCGACCTTGTTTTACCTACTAATTTGGCAATAACCGCTATTTCCCCTGTTTCTCCGCAGATTAATGCAGGATTTTCCGTCACGGTTCAGGCACGAGATAATACACAAACACCCCAAAATGTGGCAACGGCTACCACCGTTAGTCTTTCATTAAATACTGGAACTGGAACACTGGGAGGTACGCTAACAGGCGTAATTCCAATGGGGGCAAATAGCGTAACAATAACAGGCGTAACCTATAATAAAGAAGAAACAGGAGTTGTTTTAACGGCAACACGCACCGCAGGAGATGTTCTCACGGCGGGCAATAGCACTCCGTTTACCGTGGTTGATAATGCCCCACTTCCTATCATTCGTTCGGTAAAAACAGGTAATTGGAACGACCCTACCAGTTGGACTTGTAACTGTATTCCAGCTTTTAGTGATACCGTAAGGGTACGAAGCCCACACACCATAACCGTTTTGAATTTAACTACGGAACAAGGTTGTGCCAAAATAATTGTTGATAACGGAGCTACGCTTAATATTCAGAGCGTTACTTTCAAAATGGGATTTCCTGTTATTCCTCCACAGTCAAATAACATTAATATAGCAATGGGAAATCCGTCAAATGCCAATACGGATGTAAGCAACGAGAACAATTATCTATTAGAGAAACCTCAGTACGTAATGAGTTATAGCAGAGCAAGAGCCACCTCTAATTGGGTAAGTTGGTACTTGAATAGTTCATCAATTGGTTCAACGTCTCGCCAAAATGATTTTAGAAATGACCCCTCTCTACCGAGTGGCTGGTATCAAGTAACTAACACCGATTATTCAGGGAGTGGTTTCGACAGGGGACACATGACTCCATCGGGAGATAGAACCAGTAGCGTTGCGGATAATTCCGCCACTTTTTTGATGACCAATATGATTCCACAAGCACCCGATAATAATCAAGGACCCTGGGAAGGATTAGAAAGCTATCTGCGGGGGCAATTATCTAATAATCAAGAAATTTATATCATTGCGGGGTCGTATGGAGTAGGCGGAACGGGGTCAAACGGAACGGCTAACACCATTGCAGGAGGAAAAATAACGGTTCCGTCACAGACTTATAAAATTGCCGTAATTCTACCAAACGGAACGGATGATGTAAACAGAGTTACCACCGCCACAAGGGTTATAGCCATCTTAATGCCTAATATTCAAGGCATTAGAACCAACGATTGGAGAATTTATAGAACATCGGTAGATGCACTGGAAACGGCAACGGGTTATAATTTTTTATCGAATGTACCCACTGCCATTCAAGATGTCATTGAAAGTAGAGTGGATAATGTGGCTAATTAGAAATTGGTGATTTGTGAACTGATTAAGTATTCAAAATTAATCTGTCATAACATACGGAATTATCTGCCATTCGTTACACAACCGCTGACAGGGTCTTTGACCGCTGTCAGGGTTATGATTCTAAACCCTGACAGCGGTCAAAGACCCTGTCGGCGGTTATTTAAGAGTTGCGACAAATGGTAGATAATTCGTTAATATTTGAAACAAATTGAGCTGGAATTGAAGTGGAGGTATTTTTTTCTAAACCTGCCTGAAACACCAACCACATTCCCTGACGGAATAAATATTCAGTTCCTAAATTGAATAAGAAAAAACCACTTTTCACTTCTTCACTATACTTATATTGACTCTCAATGAAACCTTTGATGGCATTATTACCACCGTACAAACGGGTTGAGGCAACGTATTTACTGTAAAAATCATTTTTTACCCAAAAATGAATAAGCAATATCGAAATTCGTTTTATTCCAATTTTTATCACGGTATTGTTTCCGCAGAGCTGCCAGTGTAGGCATTTCTTTCTTGAGTTTTGTACGGGCAGTTACCAAAGAATCAACAAATTTTGCTTGTTTCTTTTGTAAAACGCTATCCATCGCTACCTGAATGGGTGTTAAGTTATTGGTTGTTCTGAATAATGTTGCTCCCTCTGCCGACCAATTTACCTGTTGCCCTTGAATTTCAAAAAAACGGTTCAAATATTCGGTATCTAATTTTAAATCTCCGCCATTGTAAAGCGTAAATCTTAACCCAATACCCACATCGTAAGTGCCTGAATTTGTTCTTTTTTTACTCGCTAAAGAGACCCTTGTGTTGTACAAAACATGATTTTTTTGATAATCCTGAATGGTCAATTTAGGATTAAAAAGCCTAAAAGGAGCAAATTCAGCCGCAAATGCTTGGGGAAGCGTTCCGATATTGGTAGCAAAATCAGAAACCATGATGGCGAACTCTTTGGGGTCGGCGGGGCGTAAAATATTAGAAGGTTCAATCCCGATGGCTTTGAAAGCGGGCATATCAGGAATAGAAAAGTCTGTCCTCAAAGATTTGGTCAGTAATGTATCGTTTTTAAAGGGATTCTGACTAAAAGCCTGAGTGGTTAAAGCCAATATCATCATTAATAAAATAGCCTTTTTCATAGATTTAGGGGTTTATTTTAAAAAGTATAAACTCATGAAAAGCTGGATTATTGGCAAGAATTTTCCCATTCGTTCCAAAAGTCAGCAAGGTAGTATCAACTCCCCCAACGGTTTGAAGAATATTAACCTCCACACTAAAATTACTGCCAATGTCAGCGTCGTCTAAGGCACTGTACAAAACCCAAAGTTCAATCACTCTTTCATCGTTGGAATTTAGCGGTACGGGCAGTGGGAAAGTATCATTGGTAGGGTCATTATTGTTACCTGTAAATTCGGTAACGATAGTGTTGCTATTCTTTTCAAAAAGAGTAGCCCGATAGGAAGCACCAATAAGACCCGTAAACCGAATATCAAATTTGAGATTATCGGCATCAGGAGAAAATAAGACCGTTTGCATAGTTTGATAAGATTAGAAATTATATTACGTAAAAGTGATGGGCGAGAAAATACATCAATGATGGCAGGAGAACAAGCCTTTGCATACTTGAATGGAAAGTTAAATAAAAATTTCGCATTGTGCCAAATCTTTTTAACTTTGTTATTATCTGGACTGCAACGGACTAATTCAAAAAAAAATTGTGAGTATAGATAACCCGTTACCTATTTATATTTGAGGAGTTTCTTGCCCTTGATTTTTATAACAAAAAGGATTTTTTAACTTAAAGAAGAATACTTAAAAGTGTAACAATACAAAAACTACGACATCAACAATAGAGTACTACGACATGAGCAGTTTTTTATTGATTAAACACAAATAAATATCAATAAAACACAACTAAATTTAAAAACTACGCCAAAACTTTCGGATATTTGAGAGTTAGCTGCAATTTTTCACGACAAGATGAATACTAACAAAAAAGAATATCAAGAACATCAAATCTTTGAAGAACTCACATTATACATTGAGTTTTACAAAAGCCTATCGTTTTCAATTATGGGTTTTGTATCAATTGGGACAAAGGCTTTTCTAAATATTGACACTTATATTTTCTCTTCAATCCAAGGGACAGTTGATTCAATAAAAACCTTACTTACAAATGGGAGAATTAATGATTCTTATGCTTTGCTTAGAAAATATTACGACTCGACAATCATAAATATTTATTCCAGTCTTTATTTGCAAGATAATGTTAGTTTAGACAACTTCATTGTAGAAAAAATAGACAATTGGCTACAAGGCAAAGAACAACTTCCTGAATATCGAGTTATGAACGACTATGTTAGAAACTCAACCAAACTCAAAGAAATTAATGACTTGCTTTTTCAGGACAAGACAACATATAGGGAACTAAGAAATCGTTGCAACGACCATACACATTATAATTTTTATCACAATTTATTGCTTAACGACAACGAAGTTTATTTAAAACATAGAATTACGACCTTAAATCAATTTTCAGCAGACTTGAGAAATATATTCATTTTGCATTGCTCATATTTATTCTATCTCAACGAACACTATATGACTTCAAGCGACTATATGGATAGTTTTGTGTGTGGTTTAGAACCAGAAGAAGGCTCACAATATTTTGTTGCACCATTTATTCAAAATGCGTTTGACAAAACAATCAAAGCTTACAGACAAGACATTGCAAAACTAATTTTAGACAAGACTTGTATGCAGCTCGAATAAAACTGCAGGCAACATTGGGTTTTGTGCAAGTTGGGCAGACGGAATAACAATGAGCATTTGTGATTCTAAAACTGGTAGTAGGTTATTCCTACGACCTCAAAACACAAATAGCGTCCGCTCGTTTTATAAGCTATAAAAAAACTTTTTATAGTCTCAACGGAAGTCGTCGTTCAAAACGACGACTTCCGTAAAATACGCATCAAATCTTTAAAATCAATATTACCACTTTACCCAACAAAAATCCTCCTCCCGTGGCAGGTGTCCTCACCTGACATCATGCGAAATCCATCGAACGAATAATCTTTGGTCTCAACGGAAGTCGTCGTTCAAAACGACGGCTTCCGTAAAATACGCATCAAATCTTTAAAATCAGTATTACCACTTTACACTTTAAAGTGGGATTTTTAGTGGAGACGGAGAGATTCGAACTCTCGTCCAGACAAGGAACTCGATAACTTTCTACACGTTTAGTCTTGATTATTTTTTCGAGACGGTCAAGGTTCAAGCCTGACCTAATTCCATCCTTATCCTCTCTGTACTAAATGTTTGCTTAGAGAAATCACAACATTCGACTTTGCGTAGCGTCCCCCCAATTCTCCACGGCAAAGTTTAGCGGAGTGGGAGGTGGCGAATAGTCGCAATCTAATTGGGACTATCCAAAACGAAATTCAATTAAGAATTAAGCTGCCATGGCATACTGAGTATTGCCGATTATTGTTTGGACTGATTATTTACGGGAGGTCAAGACCAACTCCCGACGTGCTTACTACCGACCTGCACAAGCTGTCAATACCGGTCGTCCCCATTTTTAATAAGGATTGCAAAGGTAATATATTTTTTAATCAGATGTATATCCTTCATACAGCAAATACACACAATATCGTTTGCTGTATGAAGGATGACTATTCCATTTATTATGTAGCTCAACCGATTGAGATTTGCCAAATAGAAGCGGTATAAGAATATGTTTGAAAATTTTATTTGATTTTCATCAAAATAACAAAATATCCATTCGCCACTCCCAAAATATCCATTCGCCACTCCTTACTTTTCTTGTCTTGATACAAGAAAAGTAACAAAAGAAAATCAAGAAATTCCGAAACTCGCCTACGGCTCAAACAACGGAATTTCAAAACAGCTTACGCATACATACCTTTTAAATAACTAATAATCAATTATTTGCAAAAATTCAAACATCCTTTAAGTTGTTTTTTACACATTTACTATATCCGCTTTTTCGCTAATCGCTTTTTGCTTAATACACTTAGTTCAACGCATTATTAATATTCACACGTCCCCATCCAAAATTTCCATTGCGGCTTGGGTAATAACTACCGTTTTCTTTCATGCGATTGAAAACTTGGCTACGAGTCCAAGTAGGATATTTTGAGAAAATAAGCGTTGCCATTGCCGCCGTTGAAGCAGTTGCTACCGAAGACCCTCCTACCGTAGAAGGCACATCTCCCGACATTGCCAAACTTAAAGGCTTGCGTCCACCCGAAGCTTTTTCCATCACTACCACAAAATCAACGTCTCCGCCTTCGTGGCAAGCATCACAACGTTGCGTTAAATTATCTTTAATCCCCGTAACAGCCACCGCTTCAGCCATACTGGCAGGGAAAATCACACCTGCCCAGCCAGCAGTCCAACCAAAAGAAGTACCCGCTGCACAAAAAATTAACTTACCTTTTCCATAGGCATATCTTACACCATCCGCAATTTGCCCACTTGAAATGATATTACCCATCGACATCGAAATTACTCTCACATCACTTCTGTTACCTGCCAATGTGAACGCATCCGCTACTCCTTTTGACTCACGGCTTTCATTCAAAAATACGTCTTTTGCCGCCCGAATACTGATTAAGTTAGCATTGTAAGCAATCCCTGCTGTGTTGCCATCCGTACCCCGAGGTCCACAGGCAGCACCTTGCATAGAAGTTCCGTGTCCACAGGCATCATTAGGAGTTTCTACTGGACCAATTGGAATACCTAAGAATCTATCACGGGGCAAGGTTACTAACTTTTCAACCGTTCTACCCGATGATGAACCTTGATTAAATGCCGACCCTAAATTCTCTTGACCATCACTGCATCCCGTATCAATGATGACCATTTTCGCCCCTGAGCCTGTACTTTTTGCCCACGCTTGTGTAACGCTATGATAAGCGTAATTCCAAGAAGCCTTAGCGTTTGGTGAAATAGTGGTAAAATCAGTGCTATTCAAACCCGTCTCTGGAGTATTTGAATCACAACCACTATCCGAATTCACTTTTGATTTGGCATCCGAAGAAGTTTTCACCTCATAACCCATTGGTTCAGCATAGCGTACTAATTTTGAAGCTCTTAGGCGTTCAATGGTACTCAAATTACCTACTCTCACATCCAATACGGGCAAAATACTTTCATCAAAAACTATTAACTCACTGCGTTTCAAGGAAGGATTTGATTTACTTTCTTCTTCGTAAATAATATCCAATACTTTTTCACGAGCGGTTTTCCATGCGGTTTCATTGATGTCTATCAAATGAATTTTTGCGTCGATATTCCCCTCATTTTCAGGCTTATAACCCACTGACAACACTTTATCCGACTGGGTCAAGGCACTCCAAACAGTAGCATCTGATACACTCGACCACTCAAATTTTCCATTGTCTTGCAACGACTTAAAAATTGCTTGGTCAATTTCCGTTCTTGAAACGGGCGTGGAGGGATTCGGAGAGAGCGACTCAACCTTATCATTTTCAACGGTACAGGCACTTATAGCAAGTGCCATCAATGCAATGGTAGTGATTTTTTTCATTTGAATTGGTTTAAGTTTGATTGATTTGTCAATACGGTAAAGTTATAAAAAATATTGAAATAAGTAAATTTTTAGAAAATTAAATTACAATAAAATTTCCGCAATTAGTATTATTTTTCTCCTTAAAAATACACATCAATATAATATAAATTTATAAACAACTGTTTTTCAATTAATTACATTTCAGAAAACCTCCTATCAATTCGTATTGTTTTCTCCAAAAAAGCTAAAACATTTTTTGGAGAAAACGATTGTAATTATTCAATAATTAAACTCGGAATGACATTATTCATAGATTATAAAAATGCTTTTGTGTAAATTTGTTATCCATTTTAAAAACTAACCAATGAAACGTAATCTTCTCGTATTTTTAACCAGTATCGTATTGATTTTCAGTTGTAAGAAAGGCGGTGATGAGTGGAAAAAAGCAGCCGAAAATCCTGATTTTTTACGTCGGACTCAATTGCAAGTAACCGAATCTATCATTCACGATATTTTTGCTCCGCCTGTTTCCAGTCGTATTTATATGTACGCTTCGTTGGCAGCTTATGAAGCAGCTATTGCGGGCAATCCTAAATATCTATCAATGGTAGGGCAACTCAAAGGACTTACAAACGTCTATCAGTTAGATACCAGCAAAAAAATCTGTAATGGTTTAGCGGCTACTCGTGCCTTCTTGACGGTTGGTAAAAACCTAACTTTTGCCCAAGATGTGTATGTAGATTTTGAAAAAAAACTATGGGAAGAATACAAAGCAACGGGCATTCCAGATGATGTTTACCAAAACTCAATTGCTTTTGGGGATTCGGTGGCTAATTCCATCATGAATTATTCCAAAAAGGATAACTATAAACAGACTCGTGGTTTTCGCTACACAGTTACTAACAAAGCAGGAACTTGGATTCCTACGCCGCCCGCTTACATGGACGCTGTTGAACCTAACTGGACTAAAATCAGACCTTTAACTTTAGATACATCGGCTCAGTTTCAGCCGCCTGCTCCTTCTAAATTTGATTTAACTAAGGGTAGCGAGTACTATAAAGAAGTGATGGATTCGTACAATACCGTAAAAAATCTGACTGATGAGCAAAGAAACATCGCCAATTTCTGGGATTGTAACCCTTTCAAAATGAATATCACGGGTCATGCTATGTTTGCTACTAAAAAAGTATCACCAGGTGGACACTGGATGGGTATTACCTCTCAGGTAACTCGGCAACTCAAAGCGGACATTGCCCAAACTGCCGAAGCCTACCTACTAACATCGATTTCTATTTTTGATGGTTTTATTTCGTGTTGGACGGAGAAGTATCGTTCGGTTAGAATTCGCCCTGAAAGTATCATCAATGCCAATATTGATAAAGATTGGCAACCCGTTTTGCAAACGCCTCCTTTTCCAGAATACACATCTGGACATTCGGTAATTTCAGCGGCGGCATCCGTTGCCTTATCAAAAACACTGGGCGATAATGTAGCTTTTGCCGATTCAACAGAAATACCTTATGGACTACCCGTAAGAAAATATACTTCTTTCAATCAAGCAGCCCAAGAGGCTTCTATTAGCCGTTTTTACGGTGGGATTCACTTCCGCCCAGCTTTAGATAATGGTTTTGCACAAGGTGAAAAAGTAGGTAATTGGGTAATTGAAAAGATTAAAACAAGAAAATAACTCATATTGAAAAGCTCGTGTTTCAATAGTTAAATTCACGGAATAATCAAATAAAATTGCACAATAAAAAGAATATACATTGGAATAATTATATTTTTATCCATCTTTGAAACTTTATTTCGTACCTTTGCGTCGTAAGATTAAATAAGTAATGAGACCATAGTATTAGAGTATTTAGTATCCATTTTTATAAATTTAAAACTGTAATAAAGTTTTGCTCATTACTCATTAAAACTAAATGCTCTGTACTGAAATATTAAGTTTATGAAGTACGATTTGTTATTAGCGGAATTAATTGTGGAAAGTACACAAAACCGTAAAAGTGTAAATCAGATTACTGAAAATCAGGAATCTTCTAAAAGTTGGTTAGAACGTTTTTTTGAGTTCTTAACGCCCAACGACATCAACATTGCCACCTTGAGATAGCAATCCATAAAAGCAAATGAACCTCATCATTTTGATGAGGTTTTTTGTTGTCCAAACTTTTTTATGATTATTCTCGTAAATTTGACGGCAATCCGACCATTTATCATCTTTAGATTCACCAAATTTGTGGTAGAAATTCTTGATTCCCATGCAAAAAATCATCCATAAACATCCTTTGGCAATTCGCTGGTTTCATTGGCTCAATTTTCCACTATTATTCATCATGATTTGGTCGGGTTTATTGATTTATTGGGCAAATGGAGTTTATAAAATACAAATAGGCGAAACCCTTCTTTTTAAATTTTTCCCGAAGGGATTTTACGATTTTTTAGGATTATCGGGGCAATTAGCCAAAGGTATGGCTTGGCATTTTGCCACGATGTGGCTATTTACCATCAATGGATTTTTGTACGTTTTATATACCATTATCTCTGGAGAATGGAAATTGATTTTTCCCGAAAAGAAGTCTTTTAAAGAGGCTTGGCAGGTTGTTTTATTAGATTTGGGTCTGAGTAAATCTGTCCCGCCACAGGAAAAATATAACGCCGCCCAACGGATTGCTTATACAATGGTTATCATTATGGGTTTTGGTTCGATTCTGACGGGCTGGGCTATTTTCAGACCCGTGCAAATTGCTTGGCTAACTACCATTTTAGGCGGCTACAAAGCCGCTCGAATTGAGCATTTTATCCTTACCATCGGCTTTTGTCTGTTTTTTTTAGTCCACATTATTCAAGTTATTAAAGCGGGTTGGAAAAACTTTCAAAGCATGATTACTGGATTTGAAACCAAAAAGTAAAACAGGAAAGAAATATTAAAACAAAATATGCAAGAAGAACTCACAACCGACCAACAAATTCGTAGAAAAACCATCAAGGCATTTGTCGCTTTTGGGGTGGCGAGTCTTGTACCCCTTGGCATTTGGAAATGGATTAATGCCAGTGCTTATCAAAATAATATTTTAGCTCCCCTACGAAAAACGTTAGAATTCAACGAGAAACTTACCGCTAAGTTGTTATCCAACAGCCATTTAGCTCCTACCTTTTCGAGAAGCGAAGTGGATAAAAAAGTACGTTTCAACGGAGCCGTTGGCTTACAAGAAAAGTTAGCCGAAAAATATAAGATTAAAATTGAGTCGGGGGAAGAAAAATTTGAAATATCGCCCGCTGACTTAAAAGCATTACCCAAACAAGAAATCGTATTTGAGTTTAAATGTATTGAGGGCTGGTCGCAGATACAACATTGGGGCGGCGTGCGTCTCGTTGATTTTATGAATCACTATAAAATTGGACAAAAAGATGCGGACAATCTGTTTCAATACGTGGGCATGGAAACGCCTGATGGTAAATACACCGTTGGAATTGATATGCCAAGTGCGGTACATCCGCAAACTATTTTGGCTTATGAAATGAACGGAAAGCCTTTGTTGAAAAAGCATGGCTCTCCACTCAGACTGATTATTCCCGTGAAATATGGTTATAAAAACCTAAAAAGAATTGGTGTCATTAAGTTTTCAGACGAACGCCCCAAAGATTACTGGGCATCTTATGGGTATGACTATTTTGCTGGACTATGATTCAGTAAACAGTAAACAGTAAACAGTAAAGTAAACAGTAAACAGTAAACAGTAAACAGTAAACAGTAAACAGTAAACAGTAAACAGTAAACAGTAAACAGTAAACAGTAAACAGTAAACAGTAAACAAAGTGCGAATTTGATGATTTAAGTTCCCCAAAATCTAAATAATTTTACTATTTATTGCTTACTGATAACTGCTTACTGATAACTGATAACTGATAACTGAAATCATTCCACCCAATAATCCACTACAAAAACTTTATCCATGTGTGGTTTTAGCACTTCCTGAAATGCTTTATGAGCGGGGTGTTTTTGATAAACTTCATCACGGTCTTTCTCGTTGGCAAAAGTTAGTACGTAGCAATGGGTAAAACCTTGGTCGAAATGTTCGGGACTTTTATTTACGCCCCATTCAAAATCCTTTACCACACTGATTTGCTTTTTCAAACCTACAAAAGACTCCGTAACCTTCTTAATGTCCTCGGGCGAACTACTTTCTTTGTATTTAAAAATCACTACGTGACGTAATAATTTTTTTGAGTTCTTATTGGGTTTCTGGGCAGTAGCTACGCTCAAAGATAAAAAAGCCAAAAGGCTAAAAAAGATATTTTTCATGCTAAAAAGATTGTTAAAAATTAGTAAACTGTAAATTGAAGACTTCAATCTAATGACTACACTTGCTTGATTTAGATTTGGTAAAGAGACCGAGTGAAATTCTATTATTTCAAAATTCGCCTTTGCAAATCGCTTTTCACTCAGTGTAATAAGCTACTTACAGAAGCTCCATTGGGTCTTCTACTACTCTCAAATTTTCATTAAAAGTATTCATATAATTAATGTCTTCTACGGTAAGTTCAAAGTCAAAAATATCAAAATTTTCTTTTAAACGAACTAAATTACTTGATTTGGGAACCGTTGAAATACCTTGTTGAATTGCCCATCTTAAAATAATTTGAGCAGGTGTTTTTTGGTACTTTACCGATAAAGCTATCAATCGGGTATCATCAAAGCGTTGTCCACGCAACAAGGGTGTATAAGCCTGTAATTGTATGTGCTGTTCCTGACAACGTTTGAGTAACTCTTTTTGGAATAAATACGGACTAAATTCTACCTGATTTACGGTAGGATTAATGGTTTTGTAAGTATCTAACTCATCCAAAAAAGGCAGTAAATAATTGGCTACTCCGATGGCTCGTACTTGTCCCGATGAATATAAATATTCTAAGGCTCGCCAAGTTTCTTTACGAGTTTCTTTCATGGGCCAATGTACCAAATACAAGTCGATATACTCACAGTTTAGCTTTTTCATACTCAGGTCAAAAGCTCTTAAAGTATTATCATAACCTTGTTCAGAATTATTTACTTTAGTAGTCAAGAAAATATCTTTTCTATTAACCCCAGATTGCCTGATTCCATTACCAATTTCCACCTCATTTTCATACATTGAAGCCGTATCAATCAACTGATAACCAATGTCTAAAGCCCACTCTACGGCTTGCTCGGCTTCACGGCTGTACATATCATATACTCCAAGACCCAATAAAGGCATTTTTACACCATTGTTGAGGGTTGTATAAACCTGTCTTACTTTTTCTACCATTTTTCTAAACCTAAAAGTTTTTTACCTAAATCAGATAACTCTGCCGTTTCGTACTTAGTTTGTTCCCAGTTTCGTGGGTCACCTGGGAAAGCATATCCCTCGGGAGCAATACGATTTTTCCAAGAATTAATACGCCAGGTTTTCAAAGCCTCATTATCTTCTTCAGCTGGCATCATCGAAATATACTGAGCCATTCTCACTTTATCTTTTGAATTATTGGCTCGAATTCCGTGCGGTTGCGAACTATTAAAAATCAGTAAGTCACCCGCCTCCATTTTTACTTTGTGAAAGTCATTTTCAAAGCCCGTTGTATCAGGTTGAAAACGGTTTCTATCCGCTGGTTGGGTCAATTTCCAAGTATCGTACGTTCTGAATAATGTTGGAATACATTGAAAGCCCCCCATATTTTCATCGGTTTGGTCAGCCAAAGCCAAAACTCCCTGCACATTTTGCGGTTTAGTTTCAGGGTCATAATCCCAGTGAACAAATGCTTTGTATTGAAAACCTTCACGCAAGGGGAAATTCAAATTAGCTCTATCAATCGTTACCCATAATTTCTCGGTTCCCCAAATATCCGCAAAAGCCGCATGAACTTTGGGCATTTGCCGATTATTCCACAGATGTTGATTGTTGTAAACCTCCACCATACCCGTACCCGCCAATTCTTTCATCTGCATTTCGGCACGTGGAGCAGTGTACCAAGTTTCTGGATTATTAGGGTCTTTTTCCTCAAATTCCCATAAAAATTGAGCCGTAGCTAATACCTGTTCTCTTGGTACGGCATTCTTGATAACTACATAACCATTATGAAGCCAAAAAGCCCAATCATCCTCACTCAATACACGGAGTTTCTCTCCCTCAGTGATACTTGTTCGTAATTTTATTTGGCTGCTCGTAGCGGTTGAAGGATTACCAGGTTTATCGGTATGGTGTTGATTTGCCATTTTTGGAACCATCGTGGGGTTCATTGTTTGCACTTCCATTTCTTTAAAAAATTATGTTTGATAAATTTATAGTACAAAACTACGCTACAAAAACCGCCTATTTCTACCTCAATAATTTCAAAAATTTGAACAATATTGATATTTTTAAAATATTTTGTTACAATAATTGTAAAAATAGGTACTTTCAATTTCGATTTCCAATAATACTTTTGCATCAAATCCAGTTTTTACAATCATTTCTCCAAACAATCAAACTTCAAAATCATTAATTCAGAAATCACTTAATAAATGAAAACGCAATTAGAAGAAATAAAACCTGATAGTAACAGTTCTTTTCATTTAATGGTGAATCCACGATTGAATGATTTTTTCTTTTGGCACTTTCATCCCGAATTTGAGTTGGTTTACATCAACGGAGCCAACGGGACAAGGCACGTGGGCGAGCATATTTCACGCTTTGAAGGCAGTGATTTAGTGCTTATTGGGTCAAATATCCCACACCTCAATTTCGACTATGGCGTGAAAACGGATTACGAAAAAATAGTGTTGCATATTCAACCTCATTTTCTGAAAGAAGTCTTTTCCAATACACCCGAATTATTAGCAATTCAACAACTTTTTGAGAAATCACAGCATGGTATTGCTTTCTATGGGGACAGCAAGAAAATGGTGGGAGAACGAATGAAAAAACTGCATCTACTTCCTCCTTTCGAACAGTTTTTAGAGATTTTACAACTTTTACAGCAACTCGCACACACACCAACCATGACGCTGCTCCACGAAAAACCCGTAGAAAATCAGCATAATAAAAAGGAACAAGAACGCCTAAAACGGGTTTATGAGTTTATAGATGATAATTTTCAACGAAAAATCGACATTGAGGAAGTAGCCGAGTTAAGTCGTTTGAGTAAACCAGCTTTTTGCAGATATTTCAAAAAAATGACCAAATTGACATTCACCGAATTTTTGGGCTATTACCGAGTAAATCACGCTAAAAAATTATTACGATTAGACAAAAACGTAACCGAAACCTGTTTTGAATGTGGTTTTGATAGCTTATCCTATTTCAACCGAACCTTCAAAAAAGTAACGGGCGAAAATCCATTAGGTTTCAAAAAGCGATATACATAGTTTTCGTGATTTAATAAAAATTAGCGTATTTTGTGTACAAGACTTACCAGCAATGGAAAATAGAAGCGTATGAACGAAAAATTGACAGTCAAAAATTTTGGACCAATCAAAGATGCTGAATTGGATTTAAAAAAAGTAACCGTTTTCATTGGTCCCCAAGGAAGCGGAAAATCTGCTTTGGCTAAGTTAGTGGCGATTTGTAAAGATAGTGAGTTTCTTGTCATGAGTCATATTGGTAATAGAATCCAGACCATGAGTTTTTTTGAAAAATATGAGACTCAATACTTCTTAGAGGATTTGAGTTTTCAATTTGAAAATTCTGAATGCAATTTTTGGTACAGATATGACCCTTTTACTTTTAATTTTGAGCCTAAAAAGCCCATATCTCGACATTTCTTTGTAGGAGAAAATCCTATGTTTCCAGATTTTGAGAGTTATAAAGACTTAATACGCCAAAAACCATTTTCAGAATATGATTTGATTCCACTCAAAAAATATTTTGCTACAATTGTTAAAAATCATGTAAAGTATATACCAACCGACCGTCTGATGCTTTCATCAGTCTCCGATTCGCTTCTCTCTTTACTAAGTGCTGATGTTTCTTTGAAGAAGAGTTTTATCGATTTTGGAAGAGATTTTGAAATTGCAAGAAAGAATATTCCTCGATTAAATATTGATTTTTTGGACGTACAATATGTTTTTCAAGATAGTATAAATTACGTTATTAACAAAACAGGAGGTAGAATGCTACCTCTATCAGCAAGTTCCAGTGGGCAACAGTCTGTTATCCCTCTACAGTTAGTAGTTGAGCATTTTACAAAAAAATTAAATATCACAACTATTGTAGAAGAGCCAGAACTAAACCTTTTTCCTAATGCTCAAACAGCATTGATTGGGTCATTAGTGAGTAAATGTACCAACAGTGAAAACGAACTATTAATGACCACCCACAGCCCTTATGTGTTAAGTGCCATAAATAATTTAATTTTCGCTTATAAGGTTGCCCATGAAGTACCAGAAAAAGCGGATGAAGTTGCAAAAGTTATCCCACGTGAGCAATGGCTGAACCCAGAAGATGTAGCCGCCTATTATGTAGCTGATGGAACTGTGAAATCTATTATTCATGAAGGAGAAGGCTTAATTGGTGAAAATGAATTAGATGCTATTTCAGAAGATATTTCAGGAGAACGAGACCTATTATTTAAAATTTTAAGAAGCAAAAAACGTGAAACAGTTCATTGAAAAAGCCTATCCACAAATTATTCAAAACTTATGCCTTGAAATTCTGAGTGATTCGGAGTTCTCTATTTATGATTCTGAAATGGGACGTTGTTTCATTCAAAAAGAAGAAAATGGAATTATACACTTTACGGTTAAAAATCCGCAACAAAAGGAAATCGGTTTTTTAGCGATTGATAAGTGTATTTTCATGGATAATGATAAAATCAAAAGGTGCGACTGTGCTGTATTTGATAACAAAACGTTCTGTTTTATCGAAATAAAAGAGACTAATCAAAGAAAATCTGAAAATAGTAGAAAAGCACGAGAACAATTATTGACGACCATAAAAGAGTTTAAAGACAAAATCGACTTTTCAGATAAAAGATTAGAGGCGTACGTGGTTGTAGGATTAGATTTTAAGAAAATTTCTCCTGCTGCAAAATCACAAGAACACTCACTCAACAATACATGAACTTAATAAAAGTAGCAGCGGGCGTAGTAAACCAAACGCCATTGGCTTGGGAGCATAACAAAAAAAACATCATTGATTGTATAGAAGAAGCTAAAAATCAAGACATTAGCCTTTTGTGCCTGCCCGAATTATGTATTACAGGCTACGGTTGCGAAGATATGTTTTTTGCACAATCTACCTGCGACTCTGCCCTTGAAATATTAGACGATATTGTATCGCATACCTCAAGCATTGCCGTTTGTGTAGGCTTGCCTATTCGGGTGGCTAACCATGTTTATAATGCTGCTTGTTTGATTGTCAATAAACAAATAAGAGGATTTGTTTGTAAGAAAAACTTAGCCAACAATGGCATTCATTACGAAACCCGCTGGTGTCAGGCGTGGCCAGTTGGCGAACGTACCGAGATGCGTATCGGAGAATTTACGTATCCTGTCGGAGATTTGATTTTTGACGTAGGAGGCGTAAAAATTGGCTTTGAAATCTGCGAAGATGCTTGGATTGCCAATCGCCCTGGTAGAGATTTGTATCTACAAGGTTGTGACATCATCATGAACCCAACGGCTTCGCACTTCTCTTTCTTCAAAACCCAAACCCGTGAACGTCTCGTGCAGGACGGTTCTCGTGCCTTTGGCGTAGCGTATATTTATGCCAATCTCTTAGGAAATGAATCTGGAAGAGCCATTTTTGATGGCGATGCCATGATTGCACAGGCAGGCGAAATGTTGGTTTCGGGAACGAGATTCTCGTACAAAGACCATTACCTCACTACGGCGGTGATTGATTTGGATAAAATCAGGTTGGAACAACTCCAAAATAAACTCACGTTCAAGGCTTCTATGCCTGTATCTGTACTATTTGATTTTCCAGAAATTGCTCCTATAAAAAATGTTTATGCTATGGAACCGTGGGAAGCAAACGGTTTCCAAAAAGAAGAAGAATTTGCTCGTGCTATTGCTTTGGCATTATTCGACTATCTAAGAAAATCACGCTCGAATGGTTGGGTAATTTCGCTTTCGGGTGGGGCTGACTCTTCGGCAATTACGGCATTATGTTATTTAGCCATAGAAATGTGCGTAGCAGAATTGGGCTTGGATGGTTTCAAGAAAAAACTTTCGTACATCAAAGCTATTCAAGATTGTAAGGATGTCCGAGAATTGTCTTCTAAGTTGATAACCAACGTTTATCAAGGTACGCAAAATAGCTCATCGGCAACTCGTCATTCGGCTACTTCTCTGGCAAAAGACCTAAACACCACTTTTTTCGACATTGATATTAACGGCTTAGTAGAAACCTACAAAGGCTTGATTCAGGGAGCTATCGGTAGAGATTTATCTTGGCAAACAGACGACATCGCTCTTCAAAATATTCAAGCACGGGTCCGTAGCCCGAGTGCTTGGCTTTTGGCAAATATCAATAATGCCTTGTTGCTTTCAACTTCCAACCGTTCGGAAGCCTCGGTTGGTTATGCCACCATGGACGGTGATACTTCGGGGTCAATCTCCCCCATTGCGGGTATTGATAAGCATTGGCTTCGTCATTGGTTGCGTTGGTTAGAAAATACAGGTTTGGGCGGAAATGTAAAAATTTCAGGCCTGAATGCCATGAATAATTTACAACCAACCGCTGAACTTCGTCCGTTAGAAGCCAAGCAAATTGATGAAGAAGATTTAATGCCTTACGACCTCCTCAATGCTATTGAAACGGCGGCTATTCGTGATAAAAAATCACCAAAGGACTGTTTAAAACTCATGGAAATGGAATTTGAGGGCATTTATGAGCGTGACAAATTGATATTATCCATTGAAAGATTCTTTAAATTATTTGCCCGAAATCAGTGGAAAAGAGAACGTTACGCTCCGAGTTTCCATGTGGATGACCGCAATCTCGACCCACGCAGTTGGTTACGTTTCCCAATCCTTTCGGGAGGCTTTGAAAAAGAATTGACTGAAATGAAAGAATACGCCGAACATTCTGGCAAAGGAAAAAGAAAGGGAAAAATTGGATTTTAAATTTTATACTACCAAAATGTCTAACCAAATAAATACTGTTATTTTTGATTTAGGAGGAGTCTTGATTGACTGGAATCCATTGTATGTTTTCAATGATTTAATTCCCGATAATGAGCGTCGTCAATACTTTTTTGAGACTGTTTGTCCGATGCACTGGAATGAGCAACAAGACGCAGGAACACCTTTGGCACAGGCTACCGACGAAAGAGTGGCGTTGTTCCCAGAATGGGAAAATGAAATCAGGGCTTACTATGGGCGTTGGGTAGAAATGTTGGGAGATGCCAATCATGGAACAGTTGAGATTCTAAAAAACCTCATCGACTCACCTGACTATCGGGTTTATGCCCTCACCAATTGGTCGGCGGAGACTTTCCCAATTGCTAAAGCCATAGACCGTTTTCAGTTTTTACATTGGTTTGAAGGCATTTTAGTATCGGGCGAAGAATTTTTGTTGAAACCCCAACCCGAAATTTATGAAGCCATTTTATCACGTTATGATATTGACAGAAGTAAAGCAGTCTTCATTGATGATAATTACAAAAATGTGGTTGGTTCAGAAGCCGTAGGTCTCAAAGCCATTCATTTTACCACGCCAGAAAAATTGGCTGAAGAACTTAGACAGTTAGCCGTGAACATTTAACAGTTAGCAGTAAACAATTAACAGTAAACAGTTAGCGATTAATCGCTAACAATCAGAATAACCAAAACTACACTGTCTCGTCCTAACATAGGTTGACAAAAGTATGAGACCTTAAACTTGATAAAATACAATTTTTTATTTTCATTATTTATGCTCGGGTTTAACGA
>JALONS010000470.1 GCA_025454855.1 Arcicella sp. | reverse complement strand
AAGTGGACCCTACCAAAATACGTACTGCTGATTTATTTGATACCCGTGAGTGCTATTTAGCTTCACTTGTAAGAAAAAGATTACGAAAATTAGGCATTACTTCAGGTATTAAAGCCGTGTATTCTACTGAAAAAATGATAGATGAATCATTAATGCTAACGGATGGCTCTAACTTCAAAAAATCGGCTTATGGAACTATTTCATATATGCCAGCCGCTTTTGGTGGAGGTTGTACTTCGGTAGTGTTAAGAGATTTGTTGGGTTATCCGATAGAGATGGAAAAGAAATTGAAAGCCTTAGCGAGTCGTGAGAAAAAGCAAAAAGAAGTGGAGCGAAAGAGAAAGTAGATGTTCGATGCTCGTTTTTCGATGTTCGGTTTATTCACCAAAAATCAAAATATAGAACAAACATCGAACATCGAAAAACGAATCCCGAAACTAAGAAAGCGGTGGAATACGAAAGCGGTGGAATACGCAATACTTGACCTGGATAGATTTTATCAGGATGTGAAAGCATAGGCTTATTCGCTTCAAAAATTACTGGATATTTCATCATATCACCGTAGTATTCTTTGGCAATTTTTGATAAAGTATCTCCTTTTACTACTTCATGGTATCTTGCTTCTTCGGCTGGTTCAGCTACGTCAAGTTGGTTATCTACCACTTTTACGCCTTCTACGTTACCTACTGCCAATGCCAATTTT
The DNA here is from genome assembly GCA_025454855.1 of Arcicella sp. Classification (GTDB taxonomy): domain Bacteria; phylum Bacteroidota; class Bacteroidia; order Cytophagales; family Spirosomataceae; genus Arcicella. Next base: position 2,099 of record JALONS010000470.1, on the reverse strand, counting down.
TCAGCATCTTCTTGCTTTGCAACCTCACCTTCTAAAATTACGGTGTCTCCAGCAGTTTTTACTGTCAAAGAGTTGTAGGGTAAACCTAAACTTTTGATATGAGCCAACAAAGCACTTGCTCTTAGTGGTTCAACTTCCGCTGCTTTTGCAGGTTCAACTTCTGCGTGTCCTCCGAAGATTTTTTCTCCGACACCCTTAAAAAATGACATTAAGCCCATAATCTTGTTTTTGTTTAAATGTATTAAGTACTATGTATTGAGTATTAAGTATTGATGCTTTTCAAATATTAACTTCATATCTAATACTCGATACAACAGATATTTCTTAATACGTCAGTTCAAAAATATATTTTTTTATAAAGCCTACAAAATTTAAGCATTATTTTTTTCAGTAGCTTTTTCGTGAGCCAAGAAAAGTTCTTGTAATTTTTGGGTTATTTTCCCCACTTTACCATTGCTAAATACCTGATTATCAGTTTGAGTAATGGCTACAACCCTTTTGGTACTCCCCGTTGTAAATACCTCATCGGCTTCCCAAAATTCTTGAGTCGTTACATCTCTTTCTTCTACTTCAAAATGATTTTTAGCAAAACTCAGGATATGTTTACGAGTAACACCGAATAATGCTCCATCGAGAGGCGTGATAATTTTCTCATCTTTTACGATAAAAATATTACTTCGAGACGATTCGGATATTTTACCGTTCTGGTGGTATAACACATCATCCGCTCCAACGGCTTTCATCTGTTGTAAAGCCCTGATAGGAACAATATAATTCAGTGTTTTTATTTCAGGAATTTCACGGCGATATTCCAGCGACATCAATTTCATACCCACATCAGCAGGTTTGAAAGAAAAAGGTTTACCCGTTACGATAAGATTTGATTTTTCAGCGGGTGTATAACCATCTTCTGAATAACCGCCCGTCATAATCATTTTTACACCTAACAAGGGATGTGGATTAAGTCTAATTATTTCCAAAATGATGTCTCGTAACTGTCCACGAGAAGATGGAATGGGCAAATTCATCAACCGAGCGGAGTTCTCAAAACGGTCGAGGTGGTCTTCAATAAATACAGGTTTGCCATCAATAGCTCTGAAAAAATCAAAAATACCATAGCCACGCACCAAACCAAGGTCAGAGACGTGGATTTTGGCTTGTTCAGCGGGCAAAATCTCTCCGTTAATGTAAATTTGTTCTTGCATTATTATATATTCTAACTCAAATCCATGTCATTCAAACAAAAAGTTACTCCTTCTAAGATTTCTATGGTTTCCGTCCAAGTATGAATCGTAGTTTCTTTTTGAGTAGCTACTCTCACCTCCTGTAAATCAGAAGATAAAATCCAAATTACTTTTTCAACCCCAAAATCAAGGAGTTTTTGAGTTTTCTGTTGAATGTAATCATTAAAATTTTCAAAATCACTTTCAAAATCCGCTTTTACATCTACTTCAATGGCTACCTTGGGTGGAGTATTTCCGTATTTTACCGACCTTTTATTCTGAATTAAATCTCTTTCAATAATGGCAATGTCATTGGAAATATTATTTCGATACCCCAAATGAAGCCCCGGTTCATTGGTAACGATAGCATATTTTTTTCTATCTAATTTACTAATAAATAAGATGCCAAGAATATACTCAACAATTAATGACTGGAAAATACTACTACCCATTTCAAACTGATTCAAATTATAATTCTGACGTGCGTACTCACTGACACCTTTATAGAGTATAGGCACACCGTCCCATTCCTCATAAACAAGGTGTTCTGGAATATCAGAAAATTTACGAAAACCTAACTGATGAGCTTTTTCACTGAATCCTACCATATCGAATGAGTGATTTGATTTATTCAAAACAGTAAACAAATATACTTAAATTATTGTAAGTGAAAAGTAATTTGCAAAAAGCAGATAAGTATGATATATCTCATCATAATCCTTCCTCCGTAGTAGAAGGTGCTTACTTTACATCTGCTAATTAAACTTCTACCAACTTCACGATAGCATTAAAACTACTTTTGGCACTTCCTCTGAACGTTCCGTGTACGGGTGTAACCATCTCCGAAATGGCAGATGCCCCCAAAGGAATGTGTTT
>JALONS010000220.1 GCA_025454855.1 Arcicella sp. | reverse complement strand
ATTTTTTCGGCAGCATCCAAAATGACTTGTCTTCTATTTTCTTTTTCCTGTTCTCGTCTGGTTTTTGTACTCATTGGCGTATTATTTAAAATCCCCCATTAAATCTTTCAAAATTTTCTGTGCTGCAATTGAAATAACGGTGCCAGGTCCGAAAACGCCCGAAACACCTGCATCGTACAAATATTGATAATCCTGAGCGGGAATTACTCCGCCCGCAATCACCATAATATCTTCTCGTCCTTGTTTTTTCAATTCTTCAATTAATTGAGGAACGAGTGTTTTGTGACCTGCGGCTAAACTGGAAGCACCTACCACGTGAACGTCATTTTCTACGGCTTGTTTTGCCACTTCTTCGGGTGTTTGGAATAGGGGAGTTATATCTACATCAAAACCTAAATCGGCAAAACTGGTAGCAATCACTTTTGCCCCTCGGTCGTGTCCGTCTTGTCCCATTTTTGCCACCATAATTCTGGGTCTGCGACCTTCCAGTTTCGCAAACTCATCTGCCATTTCTCTGGCAATTCTAAAATTCTCGTCGTCTGTCACTTCTGCTGAATAAACTCCTGATATTGAACGAATAATGGCTTTGTGTCTGCCATAAACTTTTTCTAAAGCATAAGATATTTCACCCAAAGTAGCTCTCAACCTTGCGGCTTCCACGGCTAAAGATAGTAAATTGCCTTCACCTGTTTCAGCTGATTTAGTTATTTTTTCTAAAGCCTGTTCTACTAATTCATTATTTCTATCAGCTTTGATTTGAGATAAACGCTCAATTTGAGACTGTCTAACGGCTTGATTATCAACTTCTCTGACTTCAATTTGAGTTTCTTCTTGAATCCGATATTTATTAACGCCCACGATAACATCCTTGCCAGAATCTATCCTTGCTTGTTTGCGAGCAGCGGCTTCTTCAATCCTCATTTTGGGTAGTCCAGTCTCAATGGCTTTAGCCATTCCTCCTAATTCTTCCACTTCTTCAATGAGTTTCCACGCTTTTTGGGCAAGTTCCATCGTTAAATATTCTACGTAATATGAACCACCCCAAGGGTCAATAGCTTTAGTTATACCCGTTTCATGTTGTAAATATAACTGTGTATTACGAGCGATTCGAGCCGAGAAATCAGTGGGTAGAGCTATTGCTTCATCCAAAGAATTCGTATGTAAACTTTGGGTATGTCCTAACGCCGCCGCCATGGCTTCTATACAAGTACGAGCTACATTATTAAACGGGTCTTGCTCAGTCAATGACCATCCCGAAGTTTGGCAGTGCGTTCTGAGCATCAGTGATTTATCATTTTTAGGGTTAAATTCCTTCACGATTTTTGCCCAAAGCATTCTTCCAGCCCTCATTTTGGCAATTTCCATAAAATGATTCATACCAATTGCCCAAAAAAACGATAATCTTGGAGCAAAATTATCAATATCCAATCCTGCATTTACACCCGTGCGAAGATACTCCAAACCATCAGCAAGTGTGTAGGCTAACTCTAAATCAGCGGTTGCTCCCGCTTCTTGCATATGATAACCCGAAATGGAAATGGAATTAAATTTGGGCATATTTTGAGCAGTATAAGCAAAAATATCCGCAATAATTCTCATCGAAGGCAAAGGAGGATAAATGTAAGTATTTCGCACCATAAACTCCTTCAAAATATCATTTTGGATAGTTCCAGATAATTTATCGGGTGAAACCCCTTGCTCCTCAGCCGCAACAATGTAAAATGCCATGATGGGTAAAACTGCACCATTCATAGTCATAGACACTGACATTTCATCTAAAGGTATCTGGTCGAACAAAATCTTCATATCTTCCACCGAATCAATGGCAACGCCTGCTTTTCCTACGTCGCCCGTCACTCGTGGATGGTCGGAGTCGTACCCACGGTGAGTAGCTAAATCAAACGCCACGGATAAACCCTTTTGTCCACCAGCTAAATTTTTACGATAAAAAGCATTGGATTCCTCCGCCGTTGAAAAACCAGCGTACTGTCGTACTGTCCAAGGGTTCTGCACGTACATGGTTGAGTAAGGTCCACGCAAGTAGGGGGGGAGTCCTGAGGCAAAATTGAGATGTTCAGCGTTTGCTAAATCCTCGGGAGTAAAATAACTTTTTATCAAAATACCCTCCGCCGAACGCCACGGCTTTGTAGGTAAAGGTTGTGTTTGATTATCCGTTGATTGGTTTAAATTGATTCGATTTATATGGGGTCTCATGGTTTCAGAAGTAAAATTTTATTGTTCAAAAGTTTCGGAAAGGCGGTAATTGGGTAATAGTTCAAAACCTACATTAGGTTTTTCAATGAGTTTCTCACCATTAGGTTTTTCAAATGGTGTTTCATCGTATCTAAACTTATTGACCCCTACCATCAATTTATCATTATTGACCAAAGCACTTTTGGAATGTTCGTAACTTTGTCTGATGCTATGCTGAATCAGATTCTTTTTAAATGCCTCAATAATACCTCCTTCATTCTCAACTACTGACAAAATTTTCAGGGCTTCGTCGGCTAATTGAAACGTGAGTGATTCAATAAAATAACTTCCTGCCGATGGGTCAATCACTTTATCAAAGTAGCTTTCTTCTTTTAAAATGGTAGAAATATTTCGTGCAATTCGACGACTAAAATCGTTATCTTCTTGATAATTTTCATCGAAAGCTCTGATACTAACAGCATCACAACCCCCGATGATGGCTGACATTGCTTCGGTTGTTGCCCTCAGCATATTGGTATTGGGTGTAATGGCTGATTGATAAAATGCCGATGAAATACCGTGTACGGCAATGGCGGGTATTTCATGTTCTTGCATTCCGTAGCCTTCTTTCAAAATCTGTTTCCACAAGAACTTTAACGCTCTGATTTTGGCAATTTCACCGAAATAATTAGTTCCAACGGATACCGAGAATTCTATTTTTTGTACAATTTCTGGTAAGGGTATTTCATAGTCAGAAATTTTATCAATTACTTCAATGGCAGACGCAAGGGTGTAGGCTAATTCCTGCCCTATATTTGCCCCTGCATTATGAAAAGAATGACCACTAATAATTAGACTTTTAAAATTGGGAAATTTTTGTACTTTTCGAAGAATGTTAGCACTATTGTTCCACCCATTTGTGTCTAACACTCCTGTGTAAAAATACCGTTCAAGTATATTGTCTTCAATTCCTCCTTTCCACTGGTAGGGTGCAATAATCTGTAACTCATTTATCAGATTTAATACGTTATTTTCGACTTTAAAAAAAAATGGTACATCAGATAGTTTGATATTTCTTAACAATTTCTTAATTTCAAATTCCGATTCACACACGCCACTATAATCAATCATAAAAGAGTTTGCTCCCGCCTCTAACGAGCTGATAATCAGATTGTTGTACTCTTTTCCGTTGTTAAAATTTATTATTTCTCGATTATTCCAAGATTTTGTAATGTTCTGAAATTGAGACTGTTGTATCGTTTTTAGCGGTAAATTTAATGTCTTTGTAACATCAGAATAGCAATCAACTTTGATGTTTTCGTCAATCATCCAAGTTAGAGCTTGATTAAAGTCTTTCCCTTTTAAGTCTTTGATGACTTGTTGTTTCCACTGTTCAAAAGAATGACTTGGAAAGTTTTGGAAGAGTTGATTTTTCATAAAATGAGATAATAGATTATTTGATTTTTCAAAGTTACTTAAAATTAGCTTTTTAGATTATTTTTAATAAATATTCCTCTAAAGTTACTATTTCCATCCTTACTATTGTATTATTCTAAGAAGTATTAAAAGGTTTACTTTTAACTTTCTAATTTATGAAAAAAAATAGCGTTTTTGAAGGTCGTAACGACCGAAAAAAGTACTATTTTTGTCCTCTATTGGAAAGTTTTTATTTGCATTTTTATCACTATTTAATCAATTGATTGAAAATCAGATATTTGAGACCACTTACTTGTCCAATACCGCCATTTTAGAAAATACCATGTACCCTACAAACCAACCAGATGCAAGACAAATCTGGAATAAATGTCTTGAAGTTATACATAAAGAGATTAATGAACAAAGTTATAAAACTTGGTTTGAACCTATCGTTCCTTTAAAGGTTGCGAATCAAACGCTCTCTATCCAAGTGCCAAGCCAATTTTTCTATGAGTGGCTTGAGGAAAATTATATCCATGTGCTTCGGAAAGCCATTGATTATTCTTTGGGTAGAAATGGAATGCTCGAATATTCGATTATTGTTGATAAAGGGGATAAAAAAAATCCACCAATTGCTTATAACGTACCAAACCAAAAACCAACAGTTCCTGTTCAAGCTCAGAAAAAACCCGAGCCAACAGTTTATGAAAGTCCGTTTCAATTAAAAGATTTAGATTCGTTAGATTTAGATTCGTACCTGAACCCACATTATACTTTCGATAATTTTGTGGAGGGTGACTGTAATCGTTTGGGACGTTCGGCAGGTTTAGCGGTTGCCCAACGCCCAGGAGTAACTTCTTTTAATCCATTGATGATATACGGAAGTGTTGGTTTGGGTAAAACCCATTTGATTCAAGCCATTGGAAATTACATCAAAAATACGCACGCTAACAAATTTGTGCTGTATGTAACGTCCGAAAAATTTTGTAATCAGTTCATCAATGCTATCAAAAATAATACATTACAAGCATTTACTAATTTTTATATGCAGGTGGATGTGTTAATTATTGATGATGTGCAATTTTTGGCGGGTAAAGAAAAAACTCAAGAGTCGTTTTTCCATATTTTTAATCATTTACATCAGTCTGGTAAACAGATAATTATGTCGTCTGACCGCCCTCCCAGAGAATTAGCTGGAATGCAAGATAGACTCTTGTCCAGATTCAAATGGGGATTGACAGCCGATGTACAACAGCCTGATTTTGAGACTCGTATCGCCATTATTCAAAAGAAATTACAGGCGGATGGAATATACATTGAAGATAAAGTAATTGAATATTTAGCTCATAGTATAGATACCAACGTCCGTGAAATGGAGGGAGTAATCGTATCGTTGATGGCTCATGCTTCTTTGAATAGAAAAGAAATAGACATGGATTTGGCACGCACAACCCTCAAAAATATTGTAGTAGATAATGAAAAAGAAGTAACGGTTGATACCATTTTAGATGCGGTTACACAACATTTTGAAGTAAATATGAGCGACTTAAAAAGTAAAAGTCGCAAGAAAGAGACGGTATTCCCTCGTCAAGTTGCGATGTATCTGATGAAAGAATTTACGAATCTCCCCTTAAAATCAATCGGTTATCATTTCGGAGGCAGAGACCACAGTACCGTTATACACGCTGTACAAACCATCAGTGATATGCTTGAAACCGATAAAGACGTTGAGAAAACAATGCAAAAATTATATAAATACTTTAATAGGGTTAGAGTTAAAGTTTAGTATTTAGGTAATCCGTCAAAACCTCTGATTATTTACTGACCTAATTTATTTGATTTGCTCAGTATGGCGTTCATAATTTTTTAATAATTCTGAATTATAATCTTTACTTAACCGTAAGGTTGTTTCATTTTTTTGATTCAATCTTACGGATTTTTTTATCTTTGTGAAAACGTAAATAACTGTTCTATGAAAAAAAATATATCTATTGTCTTTTTGTGCTTTTTAGCATCCTGTTCAACGAGTTTTGGTAACATCATTATTGACCCCATTCGTCAGATAAAAATGGATGATTATGAGTTATTGATGGATAACCCAAAAGGTAAATTTAAAATAAGATTCGTAAAAAATGATGATAAGTCTGACACTACCAATAAGCCAAAGAGTTTTTTTGGGAAACTGAAAAATGTAGTGAATATGATTTTGGATGCCTCTGATAACCCACCTTTCAAAGTGGAAATCGTGAGAGAGAAAGAGAAAAAGAGTTAAATCTATATGACTTACCAAGATAAGAATTAGCAGAAAACTGAAAAAGTCGCAAAATATCGAATGTTTTGCGACTTTTTGACTTACAACTCGTAAACTTATTTCTTTACAACTTTCATTTCAATTCTTCTATTCTTGGCTTTTCCTTCTTCGGTAGCATTTGAAGCTACAGGATTAGCAGAACCTTTACCCGCAAAATCTATTCGTATATCTTGCACGCCATTGGCTACCAACAGATTTTTAACGGCGAAAGCTCTTTTGATGGATAATTTCTTATTCTGAAGTGAATCACCAGTATTATCAGTGTAACCAATTAACTTGATTTGAACTTTAGGATAAGCGTTCATTATTTTGGCTAAATCTTGAACTGTTTTCTCCGAACCTGCTACTAACGTATTGGTATTTGATTCAAAATTCACATTATCAAAAGTAAAAAACTGATTGGGTTTAGCTGCGGAATCACTCAGGTATTTCGCAAATTTGAAATTGAATGTGCCATCTGCCAAATCTAATTTCTGTCCGTTGGGCAAACTTACACCGATGGCTTTAGTAGCTGGTACCGTTACCGACGGCGTTGAATCAACTTTTGCAACGGTTGTATCTTTTGGTAGATTGGTGGTATCAATCTTAGCATTTGTTACCTGTTCCGTTTGGGCTGTGTCTTCTGGAGTTGTTGTTGAACTGTTTAAACTACTCCAGTCGTAAGTAGCCGCAAAATAACCAATTCCACCCAAAACTGCCGCAATCAAGAGCGTAGGTAGTAACCATTTGGGTATTGATGTTCCACCGCTATTTTCTAAATCATAATCCTTGTCTGAATACGTAACCTCCCTAAATTCAGCGGGTTTACTTACGGGTTGTTGAGGAATGTTATTAGATTTTATTGCACCTGGTGCAAACTGAACGGGTTTGATTTCTTGGCTCAAAAAAGTACTCAAACCCAATACGTCAATCATTTTAGTTTGTAGGTTCTCGGGAGTTTCTTCTAAAAGGGTACTTCTTTGATCTAATAAACTATTGGCTAACCCTGCTTTATCTAATCCTTGTGTATTTACCATTTTCCCTAACTTCCCAATTACAATAGGAGCGACCATCGAAAGAAGCGAAGTGGCAGAAGAATTACGCACCCCCGCAAACTGAGAAATCATGGTAGCAATTGAACTTTTCTTATCGGGCAATAGCATACTAACTAAACCATTACCTTTTTCTATCAACTGCGAAAAACCATCTTTATTACCTACAAAATTATCAATTTGCTCGATGATGCTACCATCATGATTACCTTTATGTACAACGTTCATCAACGTAGTAGCTCCTGTTTCGTTGGAGGCTCTCTTCATTAACCCTCCCACAAAAGTTGGAATTAACCCTTC